>WBUV01000205.1 GCA_008933525.1 Bacteroidales bacterium
CCATATCATGGATAAATCCCAACTCAAGCATATGGTCAGCCTCATCAATAATTAGAATTTCAACATTTTTGAACGATAAAAAGCCTTGGCTGGCCAAATCGAACATTCTTCCAGGGGTTGCAACCAAAACATCGGCACCATTCTTAAGAAGTGCTATTTGTTGATCTTGATTTACTCCGCCATATATACCAACAACATGCAAGCCCATTCCTGTTATCAGTTGTTTGTAAACCTCCGAAACCTGAATGGCTAACTCATGAGTAGGCACCATAACCAAGCAGCGTGTACTATACTGCTCTTTATTACCTGGTCGTGTATAGAGTAACTGAATTGTAGGAATGGCAAATGCTGCAGTTTTTCCAGTTCCTGTTTGCGCTATGGCAAGCACATCTTCGCCTTTTAACGTTGGCGGAATGGCTCTAAACTGAATATCGGTGGGTTTACGGAAACCGAGCGCTTCAAGATTGCGCTTTAGCGCAGGGACAAAATTGTACTGTTCAAACCTCATATTTACTTATTCTTTTCTGCCCTAAATTCGAAGCAGCCATAAATTATTTAACCGAAATGGAATCGTCTAAATAACATTACATTTCACGCCACGAAGCTACAGAAAAGTGGGAAGTATTGCAATAGATCAAAAAAACTAACTTAGCCATATCAATTGAGAATCACTTATGTTTGCTCATTAATAAATTATCTTACAAATTTTACTCTTCGTCGATTTTTATAAATTTGTGAGACGGAAAGGAGAAAAAAAGTGAAAGTTTGCATTGCCGAGAAGCCTAGTGTAGCAAAGGAAATTGCGCGTATTTTAAAAGCAGTAAATAGGAAGGATGGTTATTTTGAAGGGAATGGCTATCAGGTTACTTGGACTTTCGGCCATTTGTGTACGCTTAAAAACCCCGACGATTATACTCCCGATTGGAAGCCTTGGCGAATAAATGCCTTGCCAATGATTCCTCCTCGGTTTGGCATTAAATTAATTGATAACGATGGTATTCAAAAACAGTTTAATACCATAAAGAAGTTGATTTCCGAGTGCGATGAGGTTATTAACTGTGGTGATGCTGGAATTGAAGGGGAACTAATTCAGCGCTGGGTGCTAACAAAAGCGGAGTGCACAAAACCGTTGAAACGGTTGTGGATTTCGTCGATGACCGACGAGGCTATTCTGGAGGGTTTTGAAAAACTGAAGGACGGAAAAGATTTTGAACGTTTGTATGCCGCAGGCAATGCTCGCGCTATAGGCGATTGGCTTTTAGGGATGAATGCCAGCCGTTTGTACACACTGAAGTATGCCAACGGAAAAGGTGTTTTATCAATAGGCAGAGTTCAAACCCCTACCCTAGCCTTGATTGTTCGAAGATTTGAGGAGATTCAGAATTTTGTTCCAAAGCCATTTTGGGAGATTAAGACAAACTATCGTGGTGTAATCTTTAACTCTACAATTGGTCGTTTTAATTCTGTTGAAGAAGCAGCCAAGGTAATTGAGGAGATAAAAACAAACCTTTTCGAGATTGTTTCCTTTGAGCAGAAAAAGGGCAATGAAGCACCACCAAAACTGTTCGATTTAACCGCACTACAGGTTGAATGTAACAAGAAATTCAGCTATACCGCCGACGATACGTTGAAATACATCCAAAGCCTTTACGAGAAAAAGATGGTTACCTATCCTCGCGTAGATACCACCTTTTTACCCAACGATATGTACCCAAAAATTGAGGGAATACTTAAGAATATGGAGCCATACGCAAATTTCACCGCTCCGTTGCTGGGTAAACCAATCAAAAAAAGCAAAAAGGTTTTCGACGATGCAAAAATTACCGACCACCACGCTATAATACCCTCTGGTGTTAAGCCATCGGGATTGGCTCTGGAGGAGAAACGGGTTTACGATATCATTGCACGCCGCTTTATTGCTGCATTCTACCCCGATTGTGTGGTATCAAACACCACCGTAATTGGCGACGTGGCTTCGTACGAATTTAAAGCCACCGGAAAAGTAATACTTGAGGATGGCTGGCGGGTACTTTATCCCAAAAAGGAAAACGAGAAAGAATCCGAGGCAGAAAGCGACGAGGAACAAATTATGCCTCATTTTGAAAAGGGTGAAAAAGGTGAGCACACGCCAGATTTGCTCGAGAAGCAAACACAACCACCCAAAATGCATACAGAGGCAACATTGCTTAGAGCAATGGAAACCGCAGGTAAGCAGGTTGAGGATGATGAACTACGCGAGTTGATGAAGGAAAATGGTATTGGTCGTCCATCGACCCGTGCAAATATTATTGAGACTCTTTTCAAACGAAAATTCGTTACCCGCGAAAAGAAAAACCTTGTTCCAACTCAAACAGGAATACAGCTAATCCATACAATTCAGAACGAATTGCTTAAATCGGCGGAACTAACAGGTTTATGGGAGAAAAAATTGCGTCAAATTGAAAAGGGCGAGTACGATGCAAAGGCTTTTCTGGACGAAATGAAGGAGATGGTTACTCAACTGGTTATTGAAGTGAAACAGGAGAATAACCGCAAAATTGATATTGTGCAGATTGAGCAAGAGGAGGAAAAATCTGAAAAGGATAGTAAAACCAAATCTTCTGAATCAAAAAAGTCATCACCCAAAAAGAGTAAACCCAAAGACGATGAGCCGGCAGTAATTTATTGCCCCAAATGCAAAAAAGGAACTATGCTCAAGGGTAAAACAGCATTTGGATGTAGCGAGTACAAAGGAGGATGCACCTTCAAGGTGATGTTTGAACAGTACGGCAAAACCCTTACCTATAAACAGATTCAAACGCTTATACAGAAAGGGAAATCTGCAAATATTAAAGGTCTGACCGTAAATGGAGAAGTGATTGATTCCGTTTTAACTTTGGATTCAGAATTTAATGTTGTAATTAACTTCTAAAATATTAGCACTACATTCTATCGTACAGCATCTTTGGCATAATTCTAAGTAAAAAAGCAATTAATTTCCAACGTTTTGTAACATAAGCAACCTTTTTCTTTCTATTTATTGCACTCATAATCTGCTTGGCTGTTTTTTCCACTGGCATAACCCAGAAAAGACCATCGCCCTTTGCCATATTTGTATCAACCAATCCCGGACGAATATCGGTAACTGTAATTGGCTTCCTTGATTTTACAGACTTTTGCCTTAAACCCTCTAGGTAGTTTATTTGATATGCCTTTGAGGCATTATATGCAGGTGCCAGCCTACTTCCCCGAAGTCCACCAATTGAACTAATTGCGATAAGATGTCCAAATCCCTGTTTTTCGAAAAAGTTAAAAGCCCAGTCCAAGGCACAGGTAAAACCTGCAACATTTGTATCGATAGTTTCTTTTTCAATTCTAAAATCAAGACTATCATTATTATCGCCGGTTCCCGAACTAAGTATAATTAAGTCTGCACCTCCTAACTCAGCAACAAGCGCATCCAAGTATTGGGAAACATCGGTGTAATTGGTAATATCAAATGAAGCAACTGCATATGAATCTGGATTTTCCGATTTAATCTCATTGAGCAATGATGCTCGCCTTCCAGTTATTCCAACCTTATAGCTGTTATTAACCAAAAGTTTTGCCAATTCACGTCCTATGCCCGATGATGCTCCAATAATAATTGCTTTTTTCATACTTCTTTTTTTAATATCGAGGTTTATCTTTAATCTCGTTATAGTAGTTTTCTAATCCTATTTCCTTTATTCTCCTGTTAATTGTAAGCCATCTATTTTGGAGATTATCATCAAATCCTGTGTTATTGCAAGGGAAACAGTTGCATTGGAAACAGTAATCGATGCCTTTCGTTTTATAACAATCCCGAACTTTACAACTCGTGAATAAATGGCACTGCTCCTGCCTACAGCCCTTGCAATTATTCGATGCCAATAGATGAAGCATCTCCTTGAAGTCCTGATATTTTTCAAACTTAGGTTCATTGAGCAGGGTTACAAAACGCTTTGCATAGTTATCGAACTGGCCTAAATTTTCCAGTATTTGTTTTGCGTGATAATGAATAGGGCCATTCTCAAATGCGTAGCATTTTTCGCAGAGTAGACCGCACGGTCCGAATTTACTTATTAAGTCCGTCGTCATAAATAATATACTTAAAGTAGCTAGAAATATCTAGGTAAAATATATTCCACACTCTCAAAAGTAGAGAATTCTTTTTAGATTGCCAGATATGGGCGGTATTTAGAGTTAAGAGCCGATTAAGAATACGCAAAAATCATTTTAATGATTTTCTGACATTTGCATCGATTTATGGAATAAACCTATCTTTCAACTCTTGTGACGGTGTAAAACAAAAACTTTGCTGTCCAAACCAACGGTAACGATTTCTGGCCACAAAACTATAGACATGATTACGAATAAATGGTGGAATAATAAAAAAGCAAATGGCCAAAGAATAAGGAAGGCCTAGTCCTTGTGCAATATGCAAAACTGCGGATGATTTTGTGTAAACCTTGCTATCTTTAATTAGAATCACAGTATTTAAGTCTGTAAGGTTTAATCCATACTTCTTTTCGATGTACTTAGCATAGTCTGATTGTAAAGCAGCAAATCTAAAACGCTTCTTTTTGTCGCGTTTAATAATAAATTTTACAAGCCCATTGCATAGGTTACAAACACCATCGAAGAGAATTTCCATAATTAGCATCAATAGTTAGTTAAATGCTAAACAACGACCTTTCCAAAAAGTTTTTCCAACGCAACCCTGCGGTATTCAAAAATATCTTCTAGTTTTCTGCTGATCACTATGCCATTAGCAATACTCCCAATAAAACCCAAGGGAGGTTTATAGGAGACAATATCAATCATTAAAACACCATTCGAATGCGGTTCAATTAAATGCTGATGGTGCCAGAATTTATAGGGCCCTACACGTTGCTCATCAATAAAAAATTTTCTCTCCACAACTTGAGATATTTCTGTTACCCAAGTAGTGGGTATTCCCAAAAGCGGCCTCACGGTGTACTCTATAATCATTCCTGCATAGATATTATTGGGTAAATTTTCCGATTTAATATCGAACCCCATCCCTGGAGGAGTTATCAACTTTAAATTCTGAGGAGTTGAAATAAAGTCCCATACAATATCAATACTTGATGGAATAATCTGTTTTTTCTGTAGTTGATAAAAGCCCATAGTAGTTTAGTTTGATTAAAAATGGTTTGTCAAATAAGAAAGCATTTATGTGACAATTTTTCCCCCTCTTACTGCTGAACCAAGTACTATTCCTGCACTTATAATTACAATATTTTTAACAATGTACTGTCCCTCAAGTGTTAGAGAGATCGGAAAAATATGGAAAACCTCACCTGGAAATAAAAAGATAGGTGAGAAAGTTCCCAACATTTGCAAGTAGAGCAAAAGAAGCGTTTCGCGCATAAACAAATTAAACAAAAGCCCTATACCAATAAGAACCTCCCATGTGGCCAGTCCAAGAATTATTATTTTAGTTGGAATAAGGTTAAATGAAAGTGTGCTTATGGTTTTTATTGCTAAATCTTCGGCAGGACTCATTCCTTCAAAGTATTTAAGCGCTCCAAACCACAGGAAAATAATACCAATACTAATCCTCAACAAAAAGAGGCCATGCTTTGCCATCCATTTTATGACAGCGGCATCAACTTTTTCAAATGTTTTTCCACGAAAATTCATTTTTGTTTAATTAAATTTTTATTTAAATAAACATAAATTAATACCCTTAGTTCAATCTTATATAAAAAAAGCACGCAACCAAAGGTGCGTGCTTCTGAAGAAATCAGGTATAACAATTATAACTTTGCCAAATTCTCATCAAGTAAAGGACGAATCTCATTCGATGAAGGACGTGGAGCATTTGGTTTTAGAATATTTCCGTTAGCATCAATTAGGAAGAAAGTAGGAATACCTCGGATTTGGTAGTTTGTGGCTACAAACGATTTCCAAGCACCTTCGGCATATAGTTGAACACCTTTCATATTTTGCTCTTTTACCATTTTCTCCCAAGCGGCTTTGTTATCGTCCATCGAAATGCTTACAAAAACAACTTTCTTTCCATGATAGTCCTTTTCAAGTGCCATAAGGAAAGGTAATTCATGACGACAAGGGCCACACCAAGTTGCCCAAAAATCTATATATACCAATTT
>WBUV01000206.1 GCA_008933525.1 Bacteroidales bacterium
TCGTCAGGGAATTAAAATTGAAGCAAAATCATTTGCTATGGGGGTTAGGGTGGAGCATCCTCAATCGTTAATCGACTCCATTCAGTACCACGGAATTTCACGTAACGAGTATTTACCAGCCGCATCATACTCATTAGTCCATCAGGTGGAAGGTCGTGGAGTTTACTCATTCTGTATGTGTCCAGGAGGTTTTATTGTTCCTGCAGCAACTGGTATTGATGAAGTTGTGGTGAACGGAATGTCTCCATCGCTAAGAAACTCCAAATGGGCAAATTCAGGGATTGTTGTTGAAATTAGACTCGAAGATTTAGGAGATTACTCCAAGTACGGTGAGTTGGCCGGATTAGAATTCCAACATCAGTTGGAAATGCTTGCACACAAACACGGCGGGTATGGTGTTCAGGCGCCAGCCCAACGCTTGGTCGATTTTGTTGAGGGCCGATTTTCATCAAACCTCCCTGCATGTTCTTATCACCCTGGATTAAATTCATCGGAGATGAATTTATGGTTACCTCAACATATTGGTACACGCTTACAAGAAGGATTCAAAGCCTTTGGGAAAAAAATGCGTGGTTACCTAACCAACGAAGCCGTTATACTTGGTGTAGAATCGCGCACATCATCGCCAGTTCGTATTCCTCGCGACCCAGAAACTTTGCAACATGTAACTCTTTCGGGTTTATTCCCTTCGGGCGAGGGAGCTGGCTATGCTGGTGGAATAGTTTCCTCTGCGTTAGATGGAGATAAATGTGCCGATGCGGTTGCAAAATATCTAGCGGTGTAATTAATCCATTTTATTGGAATATTCTACCCCCTCAAGGCTTTAAAACCCTTGAGGGGGTGTTGTTGTTTCAATTCTTTAGGAGCAATTCCTTATACAGGATTTTAAACATAACCCCCATAAAAAAAGGAAGCGGATACTGTAACCAGCAGTATCCGCATTTGTTAACCCTTAACCTAAAACCAAACCTAAACCTAACTCTAAAACTAAAAGTCTATGAGAAAACTCTTTCGTTTTAAATACACTGCAAAGATAAAACCCATTTCAGCTAACGCAGGTTAAAGGGCTGTTAATAAAAGTTAATCTTTTCGTGTTGTTATCCCCCAAAATCGTCGAATGCAATCATTTCATTAGGAACACCTAAATCATACAGCATTTTAAAAACTGCGTCGTTCATTGCAGGTGGACCACAGAGGTAATACTCAATATCCTCAGGAGCGTCATGCTTCGATAAGTAATTATCGTAAATAACCTGATGTATAAAACCTACATAACCATCCCAGTTATCCTCAGGTTTTGGCTCTGACAGAGCGATATTGAACTTGAAGTTCGGGAACTCACTCTCAATTTTCCGGAAATTTTCCTCGTAGAAAATCTCACGTTTCGAACGAGCACCATACCAGAATGTGGCTTTACGCTTTGTTTTGTTGGTGTTAAACTCGTGGAAGATATGCGAACGCATAGGAGCCATACCTGCACCACCACCAATAAACATCATTTCGTTCTGGGTGTCCTTAATAAAGAATTCGCCGTAAGGACCAGATATTGTTACCTTATCGCCCGGTTTGCGGGAGAAAATAAAACTGGAGCATATCCCTGGGTTAACATTCATAAATGCACCCTTTTCCCTATCCCAAGGAGGTGTAGCAATACGAATGTTAAGCATGATTATATCGTTCTCCGAGGGATGATTTGCCATTGAGTATGCGCGGTAGGTTTCCTCAGGGTTCTTCATCTTCAAATCCCACATCTTGAATTTATCCCACTCATCGCGGTACTCCTCTTCTACAAAAATGTCCTTAGCAAAATCAACCTCAAGCTTAGGTACATCAATTTGGATGTATCCGCCCGATTTAAAGTGAAGTTTTTCGCCTTCGGGCAACTTCACCTTGAACTCCTTAATGAAAGTAGCCATATTGTGGTTGGAAATCACCTCGCACTCCCACTTCTTAATACCCATAACCTCCTCGGGAACCTCAATCTTTAAATCTTCCCGAACTTTAACTTGACATCCTAAGCGCCAGTTATTGTTCTGCTGCTTACGGGTAAAGAAGTTAACCTCGGTTGGTAGGATTGATCCACCACCCTCAACAACGCGGCACTTACACATACCACAGGTACCTCCACCTCCGCAAGCCGAAGGTAGAAATATTCCGTTATTACTTAGTGTTGATAGAACAGTGCTTCCTGGTTCAACGTCTAAAACCTTTTCGCCCTCGTTAATGCTTAACTTTACGCTTCCCGATGGGGTTAATTTCTTTTTTGCAAAAAGTAGCACTCCAACCAATAAAAGAGTAACAAGAAGAAATACCACTATCGCACCAATTAAAATAAAACCGCTACTTGAAAGTAATATCATAGCTTTAGATTTTTTTCTGTTTACAATTTAATCCCCATGAATGTCATAAACGCTATACCCATTAATCCTGTAAGGATAAATGCTATTCCAAGACCTCTGAGCGGTTTGGGAATATTTGAATACTTGATTTTTTCGCGTATAGCAGCAATACTAACAATTGCAAGGAACCAACCAACTCCTGAGCCTAAGCCAAACACAGTAGCCTCGGCTAAAGTTTCGTATTCACGCTCCTGCATAAACAATGAACCACCAAGAATTGCACAGTTTACAGCAATAAGAGGTAGAAAGATTCCCAATGCATTGTATAACGAGGGCGAATACTTCTCAACAATCATTTCCACTAACTGTACTATTGATGCAATTACTGCGATAAACATGATGAATGACAAGAAACTTAGGTCGAGAGAGGCAAAACTGGGGTCCAACCAACTCAAAGCGCCAGGGAGCAATAAGTACTTATTCATAAGGTAATTAACGGGTACAGTAATAATCATAACAAAAATTACTGCAATCCCAAGACCTGTAGATGTTTTAACTGTTTTTGATACTGCAAGGTAGGAACACATACCAAGGAAGTACGCAAAAATCATATTGTCGATAAAGACTGAGCGGACAAATATATTAATCAGATTTTCCATAGTTTCCAATGTTTAAGATTATTCCTCAATAAGCGATTTGTTTCTACTACGCTGTATCCATATAATTACACCAACCAATATTAGTGCCATTGGGGGTAAAATCATCATCCCGTTATTCTCGTAAAAACCACCACTCTTAACGTAAATTGATTCTGGAATAATACGATAACCCCAAATTGTTCCAGAGCCCAATAATTCTCTAAAGAAGGCCACAACAACCAGTATTAAGCCATATCCAACACCGTTACCAATGCCATCGAGGAATGAGGGCCAAGGCTTATTCCCTAGGGCAAATGCCTCTAACCGTCCCATTATTATACAGTTGGTAATGATTAGTCCTACAAAAACTGAGAGTTGTTTACTTACATCGTAAACATAGGCTTTAAGAATTTCATCAACTAAAATTACAAGTGCTGCAATTATCACAAGTTGAACTATAATACGAATTCTGTTAGGAATTGAATTTCGCATCATCGATATAATTAAATTGGAGAAAGCTGTTACTACAGTAACCGAAATGGCCATTACTAGCGCAGGTTTAAGTTTTACAGTTACAGCCAGCGCAGAGCAAATTCCCAACACAAGAACAGTAATTGGGTTTTTGGCATCGATTGGCTCGGTAAGTAACTTCAAGTTTTTAGCCGAGAACCAAGGCTCTTTTTGCTTTATATCACTCATGGCCTATGTTTTTTTGTTTGTTAAAGAATGATTGATAGTTTTCCAAGCAATCGTAAACCATTTCCTGAAGTCCAACGCTTGTAATAGTTCCACCCGATATGGCATCAACTGCATGAGGGTTGCTCTTATCTGCACCGCCCTTTACAACCGAAACGGACACAAACTTATTGTTGTTATCAAAAATTGATTTTCCAATGAATTGCTGTTGAAACTCAACTGTATTAATCTCCGCACCTAATCCTGGAGTTTCGCCCTGATGAGCGAAAGTCGCACCAAATATGGTATTCATATCATCATTCAATGCAATGTACCCCCATATTGGCCCCCATAATCCACGACCCCGAACTGGGATAATGTACTTTATACTTTGGTCGTCGAGTTGAGCTTTAAAAATTGGCAGATTACGTTGCTCTAAAGGTTTTGCAAGCTCAGCCTTTAGGTCAACCTTAAAGGCCTCAAGTCCTTCTACTTTGTCGCCTTTGGAGTTTACAACAATTTGCTCGGCAATATATTTCTTAAATGCCTCCTCTACAAATTGATGCTTGTTAGCAGCTTTGTCGGCTCCCTCTGCTTTTCCAAACGATTTAAGAATATCAATCTTCTTCTCGGTCTCCTTATTTTTTTGCTGCGCAGGCTTTAGCGATGTGGCAGCGATGGCAAGGAGTGCAGCAACCAAAATAACCATACCTGATGCATACAGGAAGGTGTAAAGGTTGCTATTCCTGTCCATTTTCTTGAAATTATCTAGTATTCCCATAATCAGTAGCGTTATAGTTTAGCAACCTTTTTTGCGCGTTTCAACCTTTTGCTGATATTTGCCTGTACCACGTAATGGTCAATTAGTGGAGCAAATGCGTTCATAAGCAGTATGGCTAGCATCATTCCCTCGGGGTATGCTGGATTTAATACTCTAACTAAAAGAGCAAAGAATCCTACCAGAAATCCATAAATCCACTTCCCTCGCTCAGTTTGAGCAGCTGTAACTGGGTCGGTAGCCATAAAAACAGCACCAAATGCAAAGCCACCCATAATTAGGTGATGCCAAGCGGGAATCTCCATGTATGGATTAACTCCGAAAATGTTGAAAAGATAACCTGCGGAAAGTCCTCCAATTACGGTAGAAAGCATAATTTTCCAACTTCCAATACCTGTTACAACAAGAATTATAGCACCAATTAGTATTGCTAATGTGGAGGTTTCGCCAATTGAGCCGGGGATAAATCCCATGAACATATCGTATGTCGATGGTAATTTGTCCATGTGGTATGCAGCTGCATCGGCCAAGGGTGTTGCACCGGAGAAACCATCAACCACTTTATCGCCAGAGGTTAGCCCAGCAACCCAAACCTTGTCGCCCGACATGTGCGATGGGTAAGCAAAAAATAGAAATGCTCTTGCTAGCAATGCGGGATTAAACACATTCATTCCCGTACCACCAAAAACTTCCTTACCAATAATTACCGCAAAGGCTGTTGCAATAGCAACCATCCAAAGGGGAACATTTACGGGCATAATCAAAGGAATTAGCATACCCGAAACAAGGAAACCTTCGTTTACATCGTGTCCTCGTGCTTGTGCAAAAGCAAATTCAATTCCTAATCCTACGCCATAACTAACAATGATGATTGGAAGTACTTTTAAGAATCCATAGAAGAAATTTTGCCACAGAGTCCAGCTTTCGCCAATCATTAATGAGTGCTGGTAACCAACATTCCACATTCCAAATAGCATTGCAGGCATAAGAGCCATAATAACCACAGTCATAGTGCGCTTCATATCAATAGAGTCGCGAATATGGCTGCCCTTGGTAGTAACCTTATCGGGAACAAAAAGGAAGGTCTCAAATGCATCGAAGGTGGAATGGAACATTCCCAACTTTCCGCCTTTCTGGAAGTTTGGTTTAATTTTATCGAGATATCTTCGTAATGCCTTCATTATACTGTAAGTATTTAATTGCTAGCTTAATTCTTTAATCATAGTGTCGATACCCTTACGGAGAATATCCTGAACCTCAGTTTTTGAGGTACATACATACTCGCAAAGCGCCAAGTCTTCTTCAACTACCTCGTAAATTCCTAGTTGCTCCATTTTATCAATATCGTTGGTCATAATTGCCTTGATAAGATAAACTGGGTAGATATCCATAGGGAGCACTTTTTCGTATTGTCCGGTTAACACATAAGCACGCTCGCCACCATTTATGTTAGTGTCGAGTTTGAAGGATTTGCCAGGAATTAGTTTTGCTAGGAATGTTCTGGTTGCACTATACTTGTTGAAACCAGGGGCCATCCATCCAAAGAATTCATGATGCTTTCCTTCGGGAATAACAGTTACCATATTGTCGTAAAAGCCAAGGAATCCAATGGTTTCTACTTTTGTGCCTGTTAAAACGTTACCGCTTATAAAGCGATGCTCAACTTCTGTTTTAACAAGATTATCCTTTAC
>WBUV01000207.1 GCA_008933525.1 Bacteroidales bacterium
ACCGCAAATCCCTTCTCTGTTGACCAGTTAGTGGCAGTTTTAAAGGATGCCAACATTCCCGTTCTTGTAAAGAACCCTGTTACTCCCGATTTGGAACTCTGGATTGGTGCAATTGAGCGTTTTTACCGAGCAGGTATTACAAAGTTAGCGGCTGTTCATCGTGGATTTTATCCCTACGAGCGTTCTCGGTTACGTAATATTCCCAAGTGGGAACTTGCTATCGATTTAAAGAGCCGCTTCCCTAATCTTCCAGTTATTTGCGACCCCAGTCATATTGCGGGACTTGCAGGTCTTATTCACGAGATAGCACAGCACGCCTTGGATTTATCGTTCGATGGGTTGATGGTAGAGGTTCATCCCAATCCTCCAGTGGCGTTGAGCGATGCCAAGCAGCAGTTAACCCCTACTGAGTTTTCGGATTTAATTAACGCATTAAAGTTCCACGATATATCATCGACGAGTGACGATTTTGTTGATTTCCTCGCACAAACAAGGAATAAGATTGACTCAATTGATCAACAAATAATAGAACTGCTTGCAAACCGAATGCGCCTAGTTGAGCAAATTGGAGAGTATAAGCGCGATAGGAATGTTACAATTTTTCAGTTACGTAGGTGGGAGAGTATACTTCAGTCCAGAATTGAGTGTGGAAAGAAGCTTGGACTCGATGTGGAGTACGTAAAAAGCCTGCTTCAGTTGGTTCACAAGGAATCCATAAAGAAACAGGCTGAAATTATTAGAGGTAAGACTAACGGTGAATAGTTAGTCTTTTACTTCTGTTAAATGAAACTCAAATCCTTCCATTACAGGGTTTGATAGAACTTTTGAGCAAATGTCGGTAACCTTTTCAATGGCAGCCTCTTTGCTAGTTGCTTCAATTTCAAGGTTAACATGTTTCCCAATACGAACATTCGATACCTCATTGTATCCAATTCCGTGTAAAGTAGCGTTTACCGCTTTCCCTTGAGGATCTAGTAGAGCCTTTAAAGGCATTACGTTGATTTCTGCGTGAAATTTCATTGTGTTTTCAGTTTTATGCTGACAAAATTAAGGCATTTTTACCATTTATAAAGGCTATTGATTATCATTTTTAAACATCTTATCAGCAAAGTAAAAAATTACCGATAGGAAAATATACCACAGAATTATAAATGATAAGGATGCTTTCCTGAATATCGCAATAAATGCAATTGCTCCGCCTATAAGTATAAGTTGTTTATAGGCCAATTTTGGGTTTAACGATTTTAATTTCAACGAGAACATTGGTAATTCACAAACCAGTAGGAACGATTGTATTGCAACAATCACTATTATTATTGTGCTCGATGTTGTAATTGAACTGTAAAGTCCACTCCAGGTGCTATCCAACCCAAAAACCAAACCAGCAATCAGAAAAGCGTTTGCCGGTGTTGGTAGCCCTATAAATGATGATGTTTGGCGCTCATCAATGTTAAAAATCCCCAGTCGTAAAGATGAGAATGCTGCCATCACGAATGGAATTGCCAATAACCAGTGTCCGTCAAGCAGGCCTTCACCATGAGGGACACCCAAACTCTGCTTCATCAGTTGGAAAAGAATCATTGATGGGGCAATGCCAAAACTTACAACATCGGAGAGGGAGTCAAGTTCTTTCCCCAATAATGTGTAAGCTTTTATTAGTCGTGCAGTAAAGCCATCCAGAAAATCGAGTACTCCTGCAATAAGAATAAATAACCCGGCAATTTCGAGTTGACCTTCGAACGATGCAACAATTGAAATGCAACCTGCAACAAGATTCAGCAATGTGATTGCATTTGGGAAATGTTTAATAATATTTTTGATTGTAGGCATAAAGTTTTTTTATTGAGCAAAAATAGATTTATTAAGTGCTTGTTCCAAATACTTATAGATGAAAGTAAACGATTGCCGCTAAATATTTAAAATGGGAACACACCGAAAATCAATTAACTGTGTCAACGTTGTAACTTGCATTATGCCCAATATTTCGGTAAATTTGGTAATCATAGAATTGAAAATATGGCAATGAAAAAGGCTCTGTTACATTTAGCATTGCTACAAATATTAATGGTTATGAAAATTTCGAGTAATGGGCAATCGGAGAAGAGTGAGCCTAACTCCATTGATAGAAAACCTGTAGTAGTTGGTGCTTTTTATCCCTCATCAAAATTGCAGTTGGAGAACGATATTAAGATGTATTTCGATGAGTTCGATCAAATTGAGAATATTAAACCATTGGCAATTATTGTTCCTCATGCGGGTTATGTTTTTTCGGCCAGCGTGGCTGCCTCAGGCTTTAAACAACTAGATAGAGACTCTAAGTTTAAACATATTTTTTTGTTAGGTTCAAGTCATACAATGCACTTTAATGGAGCAGCAATTTATACCCTGGGCGATTTTATCACGCCTTTGGGCAAAGTTAGGATTGATCCTTTGGCAAAGGAACTTGTTGCAAAGCACGATATAATTTTGGATAACCCAAAACCCCATGAGCGCGAGCATAGTATTGAAGTTCAACTTCCCTTTTTGCAATATTGGTTAAAAAACGATTTTTCGATAATTCCAATTATTGTTGGGGGTGAATCGCAGGTTACTTGTTCTGCTTTAGCAGAGATTCTTGCTCCTTATTTCACCGAAGAGAATTTATTCATTATTAGTACCGATTTTTCGCATTATCCAACTTACAATAATGCCAAACAGTCCGATGAGGAGGTTGCTCAGGCGATCCTCTCCAACTCTGCTGATCAGTTTTTGAAAACCAAGTTAAAGAATGAGAATGCTGGTGTTAAGGATTTAGTTACAGCAATATGTGGTTGGACTTCGGTGTTAACTCTACTTAAAATAACCGAGTTACGCAACGATGTTGAGTATAAGTCAATATTATATCGCAATTCTGGCGATTCACCATACGGCGATAAGGATAGGGTTGTTGGTTATTGGGCTATAGCAGCCGTAAGTAAAGTTGAAAATAAAAATGAATTCTCGTTGACCAATACCGAAAAGCAGGATCTGTTGAAACTTGCAAGAACCGCAATTGTAAATAATTTGAAAGGGGAGAAGCATCCTAATCTGGATGAGGAAAAGTTAAGTGAGAGTTTGATGGCCAATGCTGGAACTTTTGTTACACTACGTAAGGAAGGACAACTTCGTGGATGTATTGGTAGTTTTTCCACATCAACACCATTGTATAAGGTCGTTATGTCTATGGCCATTGCTGCTGCAACCGAAGACTATAGATTTGAACGTGTATCGCTGAACGAGATTGAGGATGTAGATATCGAAATATCTGTTCTAACACCCATGAGGCAGATCCGCAATGCCGATGAATTTATTCCAGGTAAACACGGGATTTATATTAAGAAGGGAGGACGATCGGGGACTTTCTTACCTCAGGTTGGAGTTGAAACCGGTTGGAGTAAGGAGGAACTTCTGGGACATTGTGCCCGCGATAAAGCTTTTATTGGATGGGATGGCTGGAAAGATAAAGATGCAGAACTGTATGTTTACGAGGCAATTGTTTTTGAGGAGAAGGAGTTTCGAAAGTAAAAGGAGCAGGTTCTTCTCTGCTCCTTATTATATCTACTCAAATCCAAGGGATTCTCTAAACTCTACAGCATCGTTAAACTTCTGGTTTCTCATTTCGAATTTAACCGTTGGTTTTTGTTGCGATTTTAGCGAATCAATATCTATCTTCATTAGCTCATCAATAGGATATAGTTCAACCTGATTGTCGGTAAATGGTATAAGTATTCTATGCCCAGATTTTGGATTAATTTTCATTGAGGTAAACTCCTTTTCTGTCATTTTTACATATCCGCTATTATCGCCAAATATCAGTATAACCTGTTTAGTTTCATTATGATTTTCGAGTGTGAACATTGGAGTAACCGGAAACCAATTTTCGTCAAGTTTTAGCAAGCAGTCGAAGTTGTAAATTCCAAGTCTATTTACACTAAACGCCCTAAACGTTTCGGCCATGGCATCAACCTTTTTTTGCTCTTCGGCAAGTTCAATCATCGCCTTATTGTAATTTTCTTTAAGCGAGCCTGCTGTATATTTGAGGAGGTTTTTTAATGGGATTATAGCCTGCATTCGCTTTGTGAAAGTTTTTCCTTTGTCGGTTACTGTAAATTTGTAGATATTATCTACTTCATGGATTAACTTTGGTTCATTTACCATGTACCACTTTTTCTTGGCATCTTCTTTCCATTCAATTTCCATATTATTCACCCATTTAGGGAAATCTTTTCCATCCAAATTCTTCCATAGGAATTCTGCGGGATAGTAGTATGCCCGGTTAAATTTTATCTCAGTCCAAATATCAATATCATAAAGTTTAAAATTGTACTCCTCCAGTTTCTTTTTAATACCCTTGTCGTTTTTTAACTTGTATATTCTATCCCAGTCGTCGTTTAAGTAGATATCGAGGAATCGATTGTAGTTTAGTACAAAGAACTCGTCGCCAAATAGTTTGGTTGGTTTTTTTGCATCGAGCGCTTGTTGTGCAATACTTTTATCAAAATTGATTTCGGTTGATGGTAAATCTACCCAATCCCAGTTTCCATTCTCAGGATTTAGGTAGAAGAAGCTGTAGTTTTCCCCTTTATATTTTGACGCTAACCTCACGTTGATGTTTTTGTTGTCGGCAATTTTAAGTTTCTCGGTTCCTTGTTGGGCATCAATCTCAAACATTCCTGCTGTCTGCAAAGTGCGTTTCTCGCCCATCGAATAGTAGTCCATGGGTATACCTGCCAGAAAAATATCAACCGCATCGTGTAATTCGCGGTAAAGCAAATCTACATTTCCATTCACAACAGATCCGTCTTCCTTCACTAGTGCGCCTGCTTCGTAGGTTATTATTGTTCCATTTGCAAGTACAATAGCAGTGTCTTTTTGTGGATTAATGGTAAACGATGTAACTTTAATCTCCATTCCTGGGTACGGAGGTAGTGGACTGAATGCTTTTTTACAACTAAAATTTAGTTGGATAAGAGCAACGGCCAATATCCCCAGCGTTAGTTTTTTTATACTCATAGTCAAAATATTTTATGTGAATGATTTGAGTAATAGAATTTTGCAATATCGTAGTATGAATAACGGCCAAAGTGTTTGTTTCCGTATGGGAAAGTTTTGGTTTCGGAAAGTATTTTTAGTTCATCATAAGTTGCCCCAAAGCCTCTGTTGTATGCCGATGAAAGAATTAGTAATTGGTTTTCAGGGTTATCATCCATGTAATTTAAATATGCTTTTTCGGCAAGTTTAATAAAGCATGCTAGGTACAGGAATTGCCACTCTTGACTCTTCAGTCTGTCCAGCCTTATTTTTCTAATTTCCGATGAGTCGGCGGTAGGATATTTATTTACACTGCTAAATTCAACTTTTAAAAGAGAGTCTCTTTTTAAAAGTGCTTCAATCGTTTCAATGAACGAAGGTTTCATCTGAAATCTGCCAATCGAGAAATCAGCAACCTCTTTACCGTGTTTAATGTAAAGCAGTTCCAGTGCTGATGTTTCGGCGAAGTCCCTAAACCGATTGTACCTAATAAGTTCAGGGAATACTATGGATGATGATATTTGCCCAGCTATACTATGTTTCTCGAAAATGGCGATGAATTCTGTTTTATTCTTATTGCAATAGCTTATAGCGTTGTTATAGGAATCTCCAAAATATTCCTCTGGCGATATTTGTCCAAAGCAAATATTAATGTAAAGTATTAATAATAATGGTATGATTTTTTGCATTCAATAAAGTTACTCAATTTCAGATAGGAATATAGCAGTATAAGATAAGTTTGTGTATCTTATTTTTAGATGCTTCCACTATCTTATCATGGGTACAATAATGTTATATGGATTTCGAACATAGTATACATTTGTCTAAAAATTATACAAGTACTGTCTAAAACCTTTACAATTAGAAACTTATTTATTGTAAATTAACAGTATAACTCTCTGTAATCATTTTTATTGTATATTTCTGGTATGGTTTGTGTCTAGTTTTTACCGATAAAACTTTAAACAACCATTTGAACTAAAAAAAACTTAAACTATGAAAAGGATTATTTTACTTTTAGTTTTTTCGATTTCATCATTCAACATTTTATTTGCTCAAGATGAAGA
>WBUV01000208.1 GCA_008933525.1 Bacteroidales bacterium
TCTTTACTCACTATAAAATAAGAATTTTACATAATCCTAATTTCTGATATGAATAGGAGATTATTATATGTATTGCTAGTTATAGTTGTAGCCGTGTCGGTTACATCATGTAAGTCGTGCAAGGATCCCGATGATTTGAGTCAAGATTTGTTTATCCCTGATTCGATTAAATCGAGTAATCCTCTTCCAGTTTTAGGCAAGCCAGTAATTGATGAGATGATGCAAAATATTGCATCTCCAGTTGAAACTGCCGCTCTTATTAAGGGCCTAAAAATTCCTTTCAACAAGGATTTTTTGGTGAACACTAAGGCTGCTGAAAAGTACAACACTAGTTTTGAAAAAGCTCTAGCTCTAGGAATTTACGGATGTGATTTGGGTTACTTAAACATGTACGAAAAGACTTCGTTCGTGGTTGATTATATTTCCGTAATAAAAAGATTAGCCGATGATATTCAGGTTGGTCAGTTTTTCGATTTCTCCACTCTAAAGCGTTTAGCAACAAATAATGAGAATCTAGACTCTTTAATCACCATTTCGCAGCAAAGTTTTAGTAGAATAGACAATTATCTTCGTGAGACTAATAGACCTATGCTTAGTGCTGTTATTGTTGCTGGAGTATGGGTTGAAGGGGCATACCTTACCACACGTGTTGCTCAGATTAGCGATCATAAAAGAATTCGAGAAACATTAGGAGAGCAAAAAACTATTCTAGACTTTTTAGTTAAGGTTTTAGAGGTTTATAAGAGCGATCAAAATATGGCAAAGTTTTTGTCACAGATTGATCAGATTAAAGTATTGTTTGATGATGTTAAGATAACATACGAGAAGGGCGAGATTGAGATGATTGAGGTTAATGGAGAGTTAACTTTTGTTCAAAATGATAAACAGATTGTTGAGATGAGCGATGAAACTTACAATAAAATTATTGAGAGTATTCAGAGTCTTCGAGCCGATCTTACTAAACTTTAGGAAATTATTTAGTTATGAAAAGAATACTTTTCGCTTTTTCAATATTAGTGTTTGGGCTAGTGCTTACCAATAGCGCAAAGGCTCAATCGGAGGAGGAGTTGGTTCAGATTTGTGGTATGATTGCCAAGGAAGCCACATTTCTTAAAGATTTTCGTATTAAGCTAGATGCTGGAGACCCACCTCCAGTACAAAGAATCCCCGTTATCTTGAAGAAAGACGTTAAGTACAGGTTCACTGTATGTAATTCTAAAGATTTTGAGGGTAAAGTTATTCTTCAACTTTACGATAACAATAGAATGCTCGCAACAACCTATGTAATAGCTTCAGGGAAAGATTATCCTTCAATAGATTGGGTTTGTTCAAAAACCGGAGCTTATCACTTGTTTTTTACTTTCCGCGATGGCAAAGCCGGTCTTGCAGTAGGGCTACTCTCCATGGTTGAGATGATGTAGAACTTAAGATATCTACCATAAATAGTCTTACCCAAAAGGTAAGACTATTTTTTTATGAGTATAACTTCTGTTCAATTATACTTTTTGTTGTCCCATGCGTTCTGAACTTTGTTAAATCTGTTCATCGTTGTATTTATTTCTATTCATAATTCCATTTTTTAATCAGATCATTCAAATAGTTGGTTATGCTTAACAGCATCATTGCTTTAATTATTGCCGTAAATTGCATTCTCATTTACATCATTTTATAACTTTGCAATCCGAAATCCAAATAGTCTGATTATGGCAGAAAAAAGCAACGAAAAGCTTTTTACCGAATTTCCCCCAGTTTCAACACAGGAGTGGGAAGCGGTAATACGCGAGGATTTGAAAGGAGCCGATTACGATAAGAAATTGATTTGGAAAACTATCGAGGGCATCAATGTTAAGCCCTACTATCGCTCCGAGGACCTTGCTAATATCGAAACAACCTATGTGAAACCCGGACAATTCCCTTATGTTCGTGGTAATCACGAGAAGGGCAATCCTTGGTTAATTCGTCAGGACATTGAGGTTTGCTTAGACAAACCAACCGATGCCAACCGTAAAGCCATTGATATGCTTGCAAAGGGTGTTGAATCGTTAGGATTCAATCTTTGCAATGAGTGTGAGCCCACTCTCGATTCCATAAGCCGCTTGCTTAAGGATATCGACCTAAATCAGGTTGAAATTAATTTTACTGGAGGTTTTGCAACTGCAAAGGCGTTACCTTTCATCGTAAAATTCTTGGAGCAAAGTCGTTTCGATGCTCAAAAAATTCGATTCTCTATCGATTACAGTCCATTAACATCGCTATCGTTAAACGGTAAGTTCTGCTGCGATAACGACGCTTCGTTCGAAGGGTTAGTTTCGGTTATACTTGTTGTTAAGAATTTCCCTAATTTCAGGGTGATTGGCGTTAACGGAAATATTTTCCACAATAGCGGTTCGTCTATTGTTCAGGAGTTAGGTTTTGCGCTTGCAATGGCTAGCAACTATCTAACAGTTTTAACAGAGAAAGGTTTTACTGTTGATGAGGTTGCAACCAGAATGAGCTTCAACTTTGCAATTAGCTCCAACTATTTTATGGAGATTGCAAAGTTCCGTGCAGCACGTTTGCTGTGGGCCAAAATGGTTGAGGTTTACAATCCTACATCGGCCAAATCTTCTCAAATGAGAATCCACGCTGAGACTAGCCGTTGGAATAAAACCGTTTACGATGCCTATGTAAATATGCTTCGTACAACTACCGAGGGAATGTCGGCAGTGCTTGCAGGTGTTGATTCTTTGACAGTTCTTCCATTCGATGCACCATATGCTGATTCATCAATCTTCTCAGAGAGAATTGCTCGCAACCAGCAGTTGCTTCTTCGCGAGGAATCCTACTTAGGCCAAGTTGCTGACCCTTCTGCTGGAAGTTACTATATCGAGAATTTAACCATCTCTATTGCAGAAAACGCTTGGAGTCAATTCTTGAAAGTTGAGGATATGGGTGGATATAAGGAATCGTTCATCAGCGGTTATGTTCAGGCTCAAATTGCTGAAGTTTCCAACAAGCGCGATACAAATATTGCAAATCGTCGTGAGACTGTTCTTGGAACCAACCAGTATCCTAATTTCAACGAGATTGCTGATGCAAAGGCTGTAAGTGCGGATGCGGTTACCCGCAAAGCATCAGAAAAACCTGCCGATGCAATTGCACTGCCTTTGGTTCCTTACCGTGGTGCTCAGGCTTTTGAGGCGTTACGTTACAGAACCGATGTTAGCGGACGTCGTCCAAAGGTGTTTATGCTAACACTGGGTAGTTTGGCAATGCGCAGAGCAAGAGCACAGTTTAGCTGCAACTTCTTTGCTGTGGCAGGCTTTGAGGTGATTGATAATATTGGCTTCAAAACTGTTGACGAAGGTGTTAAGGCTGCTCTTGATGCAAAATCCGATATCATTGTTATTTGTAGTTCCGATGAGGAGTACGCAACACTTGCAGTTGAGGCATTTGAAAAATTGAACGGTAAAGCAATTTATGTAGTTGCTGGTGACCCTGCTTGCAAGCCCGAACTAGAGGCTAAAGGAATAAAAAACTACATCAATGTGAAGAGCAACTTGCTAGAGACATTGAAAGGTTATCAAAATCTTTTAAATATTTAATTAAACGCTAAGCCGCAAAGCATTTATGGGCTATTTGATTTTTTAGCGTCATAGCGTCTTTGCGTTTAAACAAAAGAAATTATGAAACCAGATTATAAGAAAATCAATATAAAGGAGGTTAAAGCCGATAAGAGCGGTTCTAATCTTGAGGCCGACTGGTTAACACCTGAGCGTATTCCAGTTAAGCCTGCATATACTGCCAACGATTTGGAAAATATGGAGCACCTAAACTATGCTGCAGGTTTGCCACCATTCCTTCGTGGTCCGTATAGTACAATGTATGTAATGAAACCTTGGACTGTTCGTCAGTATGCAGGTTTCTCAACTGCCGAAGAATCAAATGCTTTCTATCGTCGTAACTTGGCTGCAGGCCAAATGGGACTTTCAGTTGCATTCGACCTAGCAACACACCGTGGATACGATTCAGACCACGAGCGTGTTGTGGGTGATGTTGGTAAGGCTGGTGTGGCTATCGATTCTGTTGAGGATATGAAAATTCTGTTCGATGGTATTCCATTGAATAAGATGTCCGTATCTATGACAATGAACGGTGCCGTATTGCCTGTGCTAGCATTCTATATTGTTGCTGCTTTGGAACAAGGTGCTACCCTTGAGCAACTAAGTGGTACAATTCAGAACGATATTTTAAAAGAGTTTATGGTGCGTAATACATACATCTACCCACCAGAATTCTCAATGAAGATTATTGCCGATATTTTCGAGTATACATCGAAGAATATGCCAAAGTTCAACAGCATCTCTATCTCAGGCTATCATATGCAGGAGGCTGGAGCAACTGCTGATATTGAGTTAGCATATACCTTGGCCGATGGTTTGGAGTACTTACGTACCGGAACCAAGGCTGGTATCGATATTGATGCTTTTGCGCCTCGCTTATCGTTCTTCTGGGCAGTTGGTATGAACCACTTTATGGAGATTGCCAAAATGCGTGCTGCTCGTTTACTTTGGGCTAAAATTGTGAAACAATTCAATCCAAAGAATCCAAAATCATTAGCGCTAAGAACACATAGTCAAACATCGGGATGGAGCTTAACAGAGCAAGATCCATTCAACAACGTAGCTCGTACTTGTATTGAGGCTATGGCTGCAGCACTTGGTCATACACAAAGTTTGCACACCAACGCTTTGGACGAGGCAATTGCACTTCCAACAGATTTCTCTGCTCGTATTGCTCGTAATACACAGCTTTACATTCAGGAGGAAACCAACGTTTGTAAGGCCGTTGATCCTTGGGCAGGTTCATACTATGTTGAGCATTTAACCCACGAGATTGCGCATAAGGCTTGGAAACTTATTCAGGAGGTTGAAGAGCTAGGTGGAATGTCGAAAGCAATTGAGACAGGTGTTCCAAAAATGCGTATCGAGGAGGCTGCTGCTCGTAAACAGGCTCGTATCGACTCTTGCAAGGATACAATTGTTGGTATTAATAAGTACCGCTTGGAGAAGGAAGACCCAATTGAAATTCTTGACGTTGATAACACCGCAGTACGTGAGGCTCAAATTCGTAGATTGCAAAAACTACGCGCTGAGCGGAATGAAGCCGAGGTTAAAGCAGCGCTTGAGGCAATTACCCGTTGCGTTGAAACCAAGCAAGGCAACTTACTTGAACTTTCGGTTGATGCTGCAATGAAACGTGCAACTTTAGGTGAAATTTCATACGCTTGCGAGAAAGTGGTTGGCCGCTACAAAGCAGTTATCCGCTCAATCTCTGGCGTTTATTCAGCTGAATCTATGGACGATAATAGTTATAAAAAAGCCAAGGAACTTTGCGAGAAGTTTGCAAAGCAAGAAGGTCGTCAACCACGTATTATGATTGCCAAAATGGGTCAGGATGGTCATGACCGTGGCGCTAAGGTGGTTGCAACTGGTTATGCCGATATCGGCTTTGATGTTGATATGGGTCCATTGTTCCAAACCCCAGCCGAGGCTGCTAAACAAGCTGTTGAGAACGATGTTCACGTTCTTGGAGTATCGAGTCTTGCTGCAGGTCACAAAACTTTAGTTCCTCAGGTAATGGAAGAACTTAAGAAGTTGGGTCGCGAGGATATTATGGTAATTGTTGGTGGGGTTATTCCTGCACAGGATTATCAATACCTATACGACCACGGTGTAGTAGGAATCTTTGGTCCTGGAACCTCTGTATCTACCGCAGCAACAAAGATTCTCGAAATCTTACTGGAGAAATTCTCAGAGTAGTAAAGTTTATATTTTTTGGAAATGCCTGCTCTTATTGGAGTGGGCATTTTTTTGATATTACCCCCTCAAGGGTTTCAAACCCTTGAGGGGGTAGCGTTGTGTATTTATCTATTTTTAATAACTTTGGTAAGATGTTTGATAAAGTTTAGACAATAGAATAAAAAACAACGCTATGAAAAAGCAAATTACAGTAATATCAGCATTAATGGTTGCAATGCTTATTTGCATCAACCTAAATTCAGTGGCACAAATCGATAAAGGGAGGCAAACCCTTGAAGATGTTATAGCTGAACAGGAGCAGAATGTTTATACAC
>WBUV01000209.1 GCA_008933525.1 Bacteroidales bacterium
AGTTTATTAACATCGAGGTTATTTTTATTTTATGTTGAATCTTTAAACGATTAACTTTACCAAAAAAATAATTTAACCTATCAAATTTGTACCCTATTTGTACCTTAAAAACACAATTAATTGAATATCAATACTAATTACTTTTTGCATCGGAAAGTAATGTACAACGATGAAACAATGAATTCAACCGAAAACCTTCCTATTTACAAAAAAGGAAAGGAGATACTTGATGTTGTAATGAGTATCTGTGAGTTGTTTCCCGAGGAGGATGAGCACTTACAGTTTATAAAAGATCAACTCATTGTCGATGCTTCAACACTTACAGTAAAAGTTGCAGGAGCCGAAGCGGCTGGTCTGTACGATTTGAAAATGGAAAATGCCACAATAATCCGCAAAGCAGCAAGGGATTTAATGGTTCAATATCATTCGCTGAAATTCCATGGGTTTGAGCACTCGGACTACTACATAATTGTGCGCGACCTAATTGAAGAGTACCGCCTACTGTTCATCGATTGGGTGGCAGGTTTCGATATGTGGGACTATATAATTGACCGCTGGGGTCTTTTTAACCCTCCGGGCGTTGGCCCATTCGACAAAGACCCAGATGAGGGGCTTCCCTTCGATTTTGATGAAGATGATTTGTAATAAGTTTAAGTAAGTTTTATTTTATCTTACTCAATTAATGACGTTTAAAAAACAAAACAACCACGAAAACATCAATCAATATGATACCCTTGGCTTACCATTTCTAAATTTCTAAAAAAATCGTACTTCTCCTCAATAAATGGGTAATCCCAGCACCCCAGGCTATGGTATATACTACCACCAAAACCAATCTTAAACTTATACAAGCCGTGCAACGGGTGCGATGGATTCGGATTTGGAGCAATGCCAAACATATCGTACTCTAAGCAACCCTTTTGCTTTGCAATTTGTATTGCCTCCCACTGTAACGCATAGGTAGCCATATAATTACGGTTGTAACTCGATGATGCTCCATATAGGTACGAACCTCGCTTACCTGAAATAATCAGAAACATTGCTGCAAGCGGAATGCTTTCCAGTTCAGCAATTAACAGAATTACCTCAGCTGGCGAGTTTGTATTATCGGCCCTTGCGGTTAGCAATGCTTCAAAGTATCTCATATTATTTAGGAATATCCTATTCCTATTCGCCGTTTCGGTGTAAAGTTTATACCAAATATCTATACTACTAATATCGGCTCTTCGAACTGTTACTCCTTTTTTATACGATAGATTGATGTTGTACCTCGTTTTAGGCTTCATATTGCTTAAAATAGACTGAGCACTAGTTTTTAAATCGATATAGATAGTGTTGGTTGGTAGAATATTGGTGCTTGGCTTCCTAAAATTTCTATTAAAAGTATTGCAGTTGAACCTAATTTCCTGAGCAAAAACCTCAGGTTCCCCTAGCCAATTTCCAAAACTGTCGAAATAATTATCGGAATTTGCCCAGTACGACTCCCAGCACAAGTCGTACCTAACCATAATACAGTTTAACGGTAGATACGAGCGAATGCTTTCCGATAGTTCTTCCAAAAATTTACCCTGATACTCAAAATCGGGCTCCACCTCTGGACCGTAAGGTACATAGGCAATGCAATCAGTATCATTTATTTGCTGTACCAAAACCAGCAAATCCGAATCAATAACTGAATTGGAAACATCTTTATGGTACAAATTTGAACTGCTACTTTTGAAGTTTACTGCCAAAGTGTTAGTTCCCAACCGATTCTTAACCATCGACCAAAAAGCAGTTTGCTGAACTATTGGTGTTTTATAGAGCTCAGCAATATTTTTCTTGTAAATATCAGTAAGCATAATCTTAAATTTATGATTATCAAATAAAAGAAAAAAGCCGGAGTAAACTCCGGCTTGCAGCAGAAGCCAAATCCAAGACTCTATTGATATTAACCTAAATACTAAACTAAATCTTCGCCGTTGGCTTCTGGCTGATATATAACTTTTTCGATTTTTACTTGCTGCTCACCTTTGGGAACTTTAAATGAAACCACATCGCCCGATTTGTAGCCTAAAAGAGCACAACCTAAGGGAGAAAGTATAGAAATTGAACCCTCCGAAAAATTGGCATTGCGCGGATAGGCTAAGCGCAACTCCATGGTTTTGTTAGTTCCCAAAAAACTGATATGAACAATGGAGTTCATAGTTACAAAATCGGGAGTTATTAACTTGGAATCTACCTTACTAGCTTTTTGCAACTCAAGTTCCAAGTAATCTAAGTAAATCTTATCGACACTTTTGTTCCCACGCAGAGTTTGAATAAGATTGGTTAATCTCATATAATCTACCTCTGTAACTGTTAAAGTTACTATTTCCTGATTACCTTTACCCTTTGATATCATGTCAATCATCTCCTTTCATATAATCAATGAAAACACTTAATTGCCTAACTTTGTATGTTTGTAAAATAAAATATCCGACATAACAATAAAACGGTTACGATTTATATTTATATCGGATTCGATGCAAAGTTATAATAACTTTTTTGATTAAAAAAATGGGTAACAACTATCAATCAATAAAAAGATTAATCGATTTATGGGAAACCTACGAAGAGGAAACCTCGCAGCAGGAATTATTAGGTTTTGCCGATTGGTTAAACAATAAAATAAAGCAAAATCCAGAACTAAATATTAAGCAAGCAAAACGAAGATTCACCAACGAAGAGCCAGATAATTTATTAATAATAAATAATTTAGATGAACCTACGCGATTTTTAGAGTACATATCGCGAATATCTAAACTCCACGATTTCTACATAAAAAAGTTCTTTACTGATATATCAATAAATAATCGACTGGAGTTTTTTTTCCTTTACACCGTGAATGAAAAGAAAAGAGCAAAAAAAACAGAGCTTATTAATACCCACCTGGTCGACTATACAACAGGCATGGACACCATTAAAAGGTTAGTAAACAATGGCTTACTCGACGAAACAAACGACGAAACCGATAAGAGAGCCAAGCAGCTAATTATTACTGATGAAGGAAAAAGAGTGCTCGAAATAGCATTAAAAAAGGTAAACGACGAGGTACATATGTTTTTAGCGTGTATCAGCATGAACAAATGGAAGAAAACACTGTCGGTATTTGAGGAAATCAATAACTTCCATTCAAAAATATACCAAACACATAACGATAAAAACTCAGCAGAGTTATTAAACCTAATGGATTCACTTAAACATCTCCACAAGTAAATTTGATGTCGAAAACACTACCTTAAAATATAGTTAAACCACTAAGCTATCCGTCTGTAAAATCAAATATTTTACAATTATTTCGATTTAAATAGTCAATAAATACAAAGTTAATCCATTTTAGTAGCATTTAATTCTATTTTTACGCTGATTATTGCAATTTATTAATACGAATATGTATCTTGGTGGAATTTAATTCCAACAAAATGATCACTTTTCTGCTAAATAATCGCACTATCAAAACCGATAAGAACCCAGGAATGCCTTTGCTCGATTTTATTAGGTATGGCGAGGAGCTGCCGGGCACTAAAATTGGCTGTAGGGAGGGCGACTGTGGAGCTTGCACCGTTCTGGAGGGCGTTTTAACCGATAATCAGGTAGTTTACAAAAGCATAGTATCGTGCCTTACCCCGCTTGCCAATGCGCATGGAAAGCATATTGTTACCATTGAGGGTATCAAGCTCGATAATCAGCTTTCGCCGGTGCAAAAAGCGATGGTTGATAATGCCGCAACCCAATGCGGATTCTGTACGCCTGGTTTTGTGATGTCGTTTACAGGTCACTGCTTGGACAAACAAGTATCCACCGTAAAGACTGCTATAGCATCGGTAAGTGGAAATATTTGCAGGTGCACTGGCTACAAATCAATCGAAAGGGCTGCTGAGGATATTGCCAAGCATATGCAGAACAAGGATATCGAGAATCCAATTAAATGGATGGTTGAAAAGGGATATCTACCTCAGTATTTTCTTCAAGTACCTAGCAAACTAAGGGATATTGAGCCAATCGGCATATCAACAAATAATGCAACAGTTATTGCTGGCGGAACCGATTTAATGGTTCAAAAGGCCGATGCAATCTATGAGTCAAACATACATCCTGTACTTCACAAAAAAGAGTTCAAAGGGATTTCTGTTGATAATGGCCGATGCCGGATTGGCGCATCAACCACTGTAAATGAGCTAATGCAATCGGCTCTAATACAAGAACTACTTCCAAATCTGAAGGAGCAACTGATGCTTATTTCATCGGAACCTATCAGGAATATTGGTACCGTTGCTGGGAATATTGTAAACGCCTCTCCTATTGGCGATTTAAGCATTATTCTGCTTGCGCTGAATTCTGAAATTACAATACTCGATGGCGATAGAAAAAAGGGTCAACCACTTAAAGATTTCTTCCTAGGATACAAGAAGCTAAACCTACAGAAAGGCGAACTGGTTGAATCGGTTAGTTTCGCTATTCCTCAAAAGCCATATCACTTCAACTTTGAAAAGGTTAGCAAGCGTACGCACCTCGATATTGCTAGTGTTAACTCGGCAATGCTTATTAAGGTTGATAACGATAAAATTGTGGATTGCCACCTTTCGGCCGGTGGAGTATCGCCAATTCCTCTGTACCTAAAGGAAACATCCAAATTCTTGGTTGGTAAAACCATATCAACGGAAACTTTAAATCAGGCCAACGAAGTGCTTCAAGCTGAGATATCACCTATTGGCGATATCAGGGGTAGTGTTGATTACAAAAGATTACTGCTAAAACAGTTGGTTTTCGCTCATTTTTTAAGACTTTTTCCCAATAAGATTGATTAAGTGTCATCCCGAGCTTGTCGAGGGATCTAGAAAAAATAGATACTTCACTTCGTTCAGTATGACAAAACAATAAATGAACTTGTATAAATGAAAAATATAGATTCCATAGGTCACGTAACAGGAAAATCGGTTTATCTGGACGATATACCCACACTCAGGGGAACTCTACACGCATCAATACTTGGCTCTACCATTGCAAGTGGAAAAATAGTAAGGTTTGATGCCACTAAGGCATCGGAACTCGAAGGTGTTGAGCGAATTATCACCTATAAGGATATCACAGGAGAGAACCAAATTGGCGGAATCATTGAGGATGAACCACTTTTTGCCGACCACGAGGTTCATTTCCACGGACAACCAATAGCCATTGCTGTTGCTACAAGCGAGTTCATTGCCCGTAAAGCGGTTTCGCTAATTGAGGTTGAGTACGAGGAACATACCCCAGTGGTTAATCCGCGCGAAGCTCAGCAAAAAGGATTACTGCTAATTCCTCCACGCACTTTTAAAATGGGTAGTGTTGATGAGACGTGGGCTAAATGTAAATACATCTTCGAGGGAAGCGTTGAGATGGGCGGACAGGAACACCTGTATATCGAAACTCAGGGCTCATACGCTTATCCTATCGAGAATGGCTATATAAAGGTTCACTCATCAACTCAAGGACCAACCGCGGTGCAAAAAACAATTTCGAGGGTTCTAGGTATTCCTATGCACCTAATTGAGGTTGATGTGGTACGTTTAGGAGGTGGTTTTGGAGGAAAAGAGGACCAAGCATCGGGGTTTGCTGCAATGGCAGCATTGGCGGCGCATATTCTGCAGAAGCCTGTAAAATTAGTTCTTCCCCGTCACGACGATATGCGGATGACCGGAAAGCGTCACCCATACAGCGCCGATTTTAGAATAGGATTATCAGCAGACTACAAAATACTTGCCTACCAAACAACGCTTTACCAGAATGGCGGTGCAGCAGCCGACCTATCGCCTGCCATTATGGAGCGGACTTTATTCCACTCAACTGGCGCCTACTATATTCAAAATACGCAGGTAACAGTGTACAGCTGCAAAACCAACCTTCCGCCTAACACCGCATTTAGAGGGTTTGGTGGGCCACAAGGGATGTTTGTAATAGAATCGGCCATTGCAAAAGCGGCCAACGAGCTTGGCGTTCCAACCACTTCGATTCAGGAAGCAAATCTACTAAAGGAAAAGGACGAGTTCCAGTACGGACAGATTGCCGAGAATGTCAATATCGGCGAATGTTTCAGAACTGCATCGGACAAGTA
>WBUV01000210.1 GCA_008933525.1 Bacteroidales bacterium
ATTAATGAACGAATTAACCATGATTTTACGTGCTCACCGAAAACTAAAACCTGGGGTAGAAGATAATTTTGCCCTCAATCAAACCAGTATGATAGCACAAGGTTTTTCATCTATTTTTGATATTGTTTGAGAAACTCCAGAAATCTTCTTCACCAGAAACTTCTCGATAAAATTCATCTTTTCTATAATAAATTCGCCGCCAACAACCTTTTTGCTTATGGCATGGTTGCGAAGCAACTCAGGGAATGACATTTTCAACTCGTTATCGAATTCTGGCTCGTTCATTGCGCAGATAAAAAGCCCCACGCGCATCTGTAAAAGTTGAACCATATTTCGTTGGCAGAATTCCCTTACCTTTCGCTGAATGCCTCCTGCGTGGATTGAGCCACCTATTATCACCTGTTGATACTGTGTTAAATCGATATGCCCACTCTTCTTGAGGTTAATTAAGGTTGCATTGCCCAACTTTGATGCAATTATATTTGCTACCTTCTCGGCTGTTCCGTGCGATGTAGCGTAAACAATGGCTGTTTTCATTTTTTCAAGATTGATATTAAAACTCGTAGATAATTCCGTATTTCATAAACGAAGTACCTGGCATTTCGAAATCGGTTTTATTGTAGAAATCTTCGTAAACCTGAGTGCCACGATACCCCTCGAAAAAGAGTCCAACTTTTGCTCCATTCTTCAACCTGAACGGAGTGGTTGATACTCCAAGAGTAAATCCGTTTGAGAACGCTTTTGTGCTGTAAGCAGGTAGGTTTGTTCCGCTACTTGAAACGTTGAACATATTAATTTGTGCCAAGTAACCGAGTTTAACCTGAAATAAACCATGTGGATTGTTCTTGCGGAAAAAAGGAATGCTGTAAGTTACAGGAATCATCACTTGCGATGTTCCTACTTTTCTTGTTCCAGAGTATCCATTTGTTGCATCGTTGTAGGTGAAGGTTTGGTTGTTGTACATAAAATCCACACCTGTTTCCACGGCGTTTCTTTTTAATGGTAGAACAACCCTTCCGCCAGCGTTAAAGCCAGTTCTTGTAGCTCCAGAGTAGGCATCAACTTCGGCATTGGGAACTACTTTCATATCGGTATTCTCGGTAATTCCGCCCTTGTTGGCACCAGCCTGCACCCTATAGGTTGGCTTCCATTTTGCCTGCTCGGTTGTTTGTTGTGTGGTTGAGCAACCCATAAGCGCAACCAAAAGTAGAATTGAAATTTTCCTTTGCATAACATTTAGATTTTTTAGATTTCTGACATCGGATTTTGTTTTGATGCCCGATTTTTATGCAAAGGAATATGAACCCAATACAAAGGGAGTCTCAGTAGTGTTTTTTATGGTCTCAACTTTCTGGAAAGGGAAAAACTTGAGGTCTCAACTTTTTGATACGCCTTGGAAATACTCGCTAGGAGTGACTCCTACATTTTTTTTGAATACCCTGTTGAATGTTGCCTTAGAATTAAAGCCGCAATCGTAAGCTAAGCTGATTAAGGTGAAGTTTTGATTTTTAGGATTCTTACAAAGTTCCTTGAACTCCTCAATTCGATGATGGTTAATAAAATCGAAAAAGTTCATACTTAAGCGTCCGTTCAGTATCCCGGAAAGGTATTCGGGCGTAACACCAAGTTCATCGCTTAGCTTTGCTATTGTGATATCGGTGTTTATATATGGCTTTTGTTCCTTCATATGGCTAAGAAGCTTATGAACAAAATCTTCCTCGTCTTTTTTTAGGTTTGCGTCCTGTATGGGAATGCTTGCCGCTTTATCCATATCGAACCTTATGGTTTGAACGCTAAATAGGCTTCCTTGGCGTAATCCAAAAAAGCCCAGCACCATTACAAATATTGAGGCTATGCTAAACCCAATAAGCTGCAACAATTCATAGGTAAAAAGTTTTAGCATTGAATCAACAATGTATAGCAGGCTTATACTGGCCAGAAATATTAACGCAGAGAGTAGTAGAAATCGTAACCACGATAAATCCAACTCATCGATATCAGAGAAGTAAGTTTTTATCCTTTTCCTGTACGACTTAATGAGAAAAAGTCCCCAAACAGTGTATCCCACATTGGAAAGGGCTATCATAGTTACCACAAGTGGGAAAATAAAATCCTTTTTAAATGCTTCGCTCTGGTCCATTTCAATTTTTACAGAATCGGGCAAGAGAAACATTCTTACAAAAAGGAGAATTACTAATGAAACAAAAGGAGTAGCATGTAATAAATGAGTCCCTTTTAAACGAAACTTTTGGTTGGTTAACGATTCAATATAAATCCAAAGCAGAGGGCCAACAAGAAGTATGAATGGTGTAGAGGTTCCGATAGCCCAGGGGAATATGTATCCATTTTTACGACTGTAGATTTCCAGAAAAGCAAACAGAATAATTAAGGCTGAAACTAAAAAATAGAACGATAGAATTTTATCGGAAACACTTTTGCCCCTTTTGGTTAAAACTAAAATCCAAAGGAAGAAGGATAGAAAAAAACCAAATACTAGTATGATAGAAGTAATGGGCATAAACCAGTTGTTTATGCCCAAAGATATTGATAATATTATTACTTAGGTTTAATTCGTTAGTTAATATTAAACCGTTTCATTTGGGCTACATACTTTTTATCTGAAACAAGTATGTGATTTGTTAGCCAATCTCTCAGGAATGATGCAACCTCAATAGTGAAGTCGGTTTTTCCAGTGTCAAGTTTTTTCTTGAATTCGCTAACCTTAGCAATGAAGGAATCGTGTTCTTCTTCGTGTGCAACAAAATCTGTATAACCAATGCTTTTTAAAAGCATCTCTTCTCTGCGGAAGTGTACCTTGGTGTAAGTGATTAAGTTTTGAACTATATCCTTAATGATGTTTTTGGAATTCCCATTTTTCATAGCGGTGTATAGTTCATCAATCATTCCTACAAGAGCCTTGTGCTCGTTGTCAATGCTTTCGATATTGAAAGCATACTTAGCGTCCCAATTAAAGAATCCCATAATTGAATAAGTTAAGTTATTAATATTTAAAATTCCTTTGATATGCTGTGTCTGATAAATTTTCCAAAGTGCATATCCATAGCAAGAATATGCTTATACCACCAATCTCTCATGAATTTCACAACAATTTTAGGATCGGTACAGTTTGCCTCTCGAAAATTCAGGTTGAACATTGATACTTCGTATATATAGTTCAAATGATCCTTCTTGTGTTCCTGAAGCCCTGGGTAGTTTAGTTTTTGCATCAGGGCCTCTTCGTGCGCAAAGTGCTCTAAACCATAATCGGTTAGCTTGCTAAGAATTTGAGCAAACTTTTCAGTTCTTGGATAGATTTGATCTGTATCGATAACTTCGTTAACCAAATCAAACAATCTTTTATGTTGATTATCTATTGAGTTGTTATATAGCGTTAGACTTTCTGTCCAAACTAGTTTTTCGACGGTAGTATTCATATGAAAATTTCTGCTTTAAGTTACAGTTGAGTTTGTCAGTAAAATTTGAGAAACTTCATCTATTAGGTTATCAATACTTAGAGGACATGACTTAATTACAATAGAATTAGAGCTACACTCCCCTTCGCATTTAGTTCTTGATGAGATTATTGAGCCATTTGAAATTGTGATAACTGGCAACGTTGGCATTATCTTTTTAATAGTTTGTACCAAAATTACGCCATCGGTTTCTGAAACATTTGTTATAACCAAGTCGATACACTTTGTACAAACTATTTTAATTCCGTCAAGCTTATCTTTTGCGTTGATTATTTTAAGGCTTTCAGAATCAAGAATATCGGCAATAGTTTCACGCATTATTTCATCACTATCTATCAAAAGAACACTCTTCATTTTTTCAGGTTTAAGTGATAATTAGGTTCAATAAACTTAATTGACTCTAAAATTTTTCAAACTGATCATCAAATACTGCTTCTTTAAGATTTAGATCTATACCTTTATGCTTATTGATTTCTTTGCTTAGTTTAACATGTTGCGTTTTTTTGCCATTAGTTTTCACTTCATTATTCACAGGCACTTCTGTTTTTTTGATCGTAAAAATCATGTTTTGGTTATCTGTTCTAAAAAAACTAACAAGTTCTTTTAAAATATCAGCCTGGTTGGCGAGTTCTTCGGAGTTTGTTGCAACCTCTTCCGATGCTGCTGCATTTTGTTGTGTGGCTTGATTTAATTGCTGAATAGCAATGTTTATTTGTGCTGCACCACTACTTTGCTCGCTGCTCGCTGCAGCAATTTCTTGAACAAGCTTTGCAGTTTTGTTGATTTCAGGAATTAAATCGTTTATGAGTTGTGTTGCGTGTTCAGAGGTTTTTAAAGTTTTATTGGAGAGAGAAATGATTTCCTCTGCAGCCTGTTTGCTTCGCTCTGCTAATTTTCGAACTTCTGCAGCTACAACTGCAAAGCCCCTTCCGTGTTCACCAGCACGAGCCGCCTCTACCGCGGCGTTAAGCGCCAATAGGTTTGTTTGAAATGCAATATCAGTAATGATTGTTATTTTTGCGCAATTTCTCGTACCGATAGTAAACTGTCGTTCGATGTTTTTCCAACAGCATGCATTTTTTCCTCGGCCAGAATTGCAATTTTTTCTGTTTGATTTGCATTTTCAGAGTTTTGGTCGATGTTTGATGCCATTTCTTCCATTGATGAAGACACCTCTTCAATTGAAGCAGCCTGCTCGTTAGACCACTGTGACATCTCTTGCGATACTCCGCTTAATTGGGTTGATGCATTAGAAAGGTTATCCGAACCTACGCTAATAGTGAGAACTATTTCGTGAATTTTATCCACAGTACTTTTGAATGTGGAGAGCAACAAACCTATCTCATCCTTTGACTTTATGTCTATAGTTGCTGTTAGATTACCACTGGCTACTTCATTGGCAAAACTAATACCTGCATTAACATTTTTAAGGATACTCCTTGATATTACTATTGCAACTATAAAAGCAAGGAATATAACTAATGTTGCAATAGCAATTACATTGAGTTTTGTGCTGTTTGATACAGAGTTTAACCCTGCGTGTGCATTGTCCGATGCTACAACAGTTAACTCTATTGCCCTGTTGAATAACTGACTTAATTCTTCGAGTGTTACTAAGGTTTGTTTTTCATAAATTTCCCTTGCATTATCTATCCTTTGCTCCGATCCGGTTTCTTTTGCAGCATCATATTCCTGCTTAATTTTTGCCGCTGTTTCGTGAAGTGTTTTGTGAGGCACCTCCATTTTACCGAGTATATCATTTAATCCTGGAATGGTTTTCTCCGCTTGTGTTCTAGCGTCGCTATAGTACCACTTACCGAATGCACATAAGGTGTGATTAATCTCAACCCCTACTTCATTGTTGTTGGAGTAAATAGCATAGCTTAGTTGCTTAGCCCATAGTAAATGGCGATTATAATTTTCGAGCAGACTACTACGAATATCGTCACTATTCGCTAATTGCTGTGAGGAGATATTAACCTTCCTGAAACCATTTATGGTAAGAAGTGTAATTAAGGCTAGCAATACTATTATTGAGCCAAAACCAAGAATGAACTTCTTCTTAAGCGGTAGATTGTTTAGTTTCATATTTGATGCTTTTGATCAGTGAACTATTTTTATTGATACAAAATAACACTGATAAAAAATCAAAAACATCAGTAAAAAAGCCCAAAACTATTGGGCTCCGAAAAATACGTGTTTTTACCTAGTGGCCGTTTATATTTTAATTATGGATTAAAAAAACCATTTTTAATAGCGTATACAACAAGTCCAGCAGTATTGCTTGAATTAGTTTTGTTTATGAGGTTGCTCCGATGTGTGTCAACCGTCCTTGAACTAACAAATAGCCTTTCGGCTATCTCCTGATTTGTCAACCCTAAACAGATAAGATTTAGCACCTCTATTTCGCGTGATGACAGATTATCTGGATTTGGAACCGATTCATTTACTAATTCACTCTCAGAGCGACTGGAAGAATTGATATTTAAGTTTGATAGTTCAGTACTGTTGAAGTATTCGCTAGTATTGATTATATTTCCAACTAGCGCTGGCTGTCCGTTAATAGTTGCCATACTGCCCCAACAATCAACGTTTATAGTTTCTTTACTCTCAGTAAACACTCTAAAAT
>WBUV01000211.1 GCA_008933525.1 Bacteroidales bacterium
GTACTCGAATAATAACCTTTGAGCCGAAATCGGAAATTGCCTGTAGATTATAAAGAATCTTCTCGTTGTTAGAATTAACCCATCTCTTGTGCATCTCCGAATCCATCATCTTTAAATCGTACAGAAAAAGATCTGTTCGCTTGGCAACTTCCAGTATTGTTTCGGTGGCAACATTTCCTGCCGTATCAACTGCGGTATGAATTTTTCTCTTTCCGCATTCGTCGAGTAGTTCAATTAGCATCTCCGAATGGATAAGTGGTTCGCCACCTGAGAATGTAACGCCTCCACCCGATTGGTCGAAGAATACGCGTTCTTTCTCAATTATTTCCATAATTTCAGGAACAGTCATTGCCTTTCCAGACATTTCTAAGGCCTTTGTGGGGCAAACATCGGTACATTTTCCGCATTGCTTGCAAAGGTTGTTGTCGGTGATAATTCCTTCTGGAGTTAACGTTATGGCCTTTTCGGGACAAACAGTAACGCAGGTTCCGCATTTAATGCACTTTGCCGGGGCGTACATCTTTTCTGCCTTTGGCGATATGCTTTCGGGATTATGGCACCACGCACAGCTTAGGTTGCAACCCTTAAAAAAGATTACAATACGAATTCCCGGGCCGTCGTTTATGGCGTAACGCTTTATATCGAAAATCAAGCTGTTGTGCATTCTAGAAGGCATCATTTTCGGTTCGCTCAATTACCTCCTGCTGCAAATCGGCATTCATATCGTTGAAGTAGTCGCTGTAACCAGCCATTCGAACCATTAGGTCTTTATAATCTTCAGGACATTTTTGAGCAGCAAGCAGGGTTGCTGTATCAACTATATTGAACTGAATATGATGACCGCCGAGTGTAAAGTAACTCCTGATAAGGTGACCTAATTTCTTAACATCCTCTTCCTTTTTGAGCAGACTTGGCAAAAACCTTTGGTTTAGTAGTGTTCCTCCCGATTTTGTTTGGTCGAGCTTCGACAACGATTTTATCACCGCCGATGGTCCTCGTGTATCGGCTCCGTGCGATGGAGATGTACCATCGGAGATTGATTTTCCTGCTAAACGACCATTGGGCGTTGCCCCCATCACCTTTCCAAAGTAAACGTGGCATGTAGTTGAGAGCATATTCAAATGATATTTTCCGCCGGGCTTGATGTTGGGTTTGCCGTCGATGGTATCAACCAAATCGTTATAAACCTTTACAGCAATTGAATCGGCGTAATCGTCATCATTCCCGAAAAACGGAGTGCGGTTAATGATGGTTTGTCGTAAAACCTCCTCGCCCTCGAAGTTTTTCAGTACAGCATTTAAAACCCTATCCATACTGAATGTATTATTTTCGAACACGTGCTTTTTCAGAGCAGCAAGGCTATCGGTAACAGTACCTAGTCCACAGCACTGAATGTAACTGGTGTTGTAGCGTGGACCACCATCGTAGTAGTCGCGCCCTTTGCTAATGCAATCCTCAATAACAACCGAAAGGAAGGGTGCTGGAGCATACTTGGCAAACATCCTATCGATGTAGTTGCTTACCCGCATTTTTTGGTCAACTATATACTGAACCTGCTTCAGAAAAGCATTGTAAAGTTCATCGTACGATTTAAAGCTGCGTGGATCGCCTGTCTCAATGCTAACTTTTTTCCCGGTAACAGGGTCTATTCCATTGTTAAGCGTAACCTCCAGGATTTTTGGAACGTTGAGGTAGCCTGTTAGTAGATATGCTTCCTTACCAAAAGCGCCAACCTCTATACATCCGCTGCAACCTCCTTCGCGTGCATCCTCTAGAGATTTTCCTTGGCGCAGCATTTCGAGGATGTAAACATCGGGGTTGAATACCGATGGATAACCGTGTCCCTGACGAATTACGTGCGCTGCTGCATTAAGAAATTTATCGGGAGTTTTGGCGCTGATGTGCACTGAGTTTCCGGGTTGTAGGATATGTAACTCCTCCACAACCTCAAGCATTATGTACGAAACCTCACTTGTTCCATCAGAACCATCGGACTTAACACCTCCTAGGTTAATATTTGTAAAATCGTTGTATGTTCCGCTTTCGCGCGCTGTAATTCCAACTTTTGGAGGTGCTGGATGGTTGTTAACCTTAATCCAGAAGCACGATATCAACTCTTTTGCCTCATCGCGGGTTAGCGTTCCAGCGGCAATCTCTTTTTCGTAGAAAGGAGTTAAGTGTTGGTCGAAATGTCCCGGATTCATTGCATCCCATCCGTTCAACTCGGTTATTGTTCCCAAATGAACAAACCAGTACATCTGAATTGCCTCCCAAAGCGTTCGGGGAGCGTGAGCAGGCACCCAGCGGCATACTTCGGCAATTTTTCTCAGTTCCTGAACACGTTGTGGGTCTTTCTCTTTTTTTGCTAGTTCCTCTGCTAGCTCTGCGTGGCGTTCTGCAAAAACAATTACTGCATCGCACGATATATCCATCGCTTTCCACTGTTCGGCCTTATCGGTTGCCTCTGGGTCGTTTAGGTAGTCGAGGTTTGCAAGATTATCGGCAATCTCCTTTTTAAAATCGAGCATACCCTTGCGGTATATTTTACCATCCAAGCAGGTATGCCCGGGCGCACGTTGCTCCATAAACTCGGTGAACAATCCGGCTTCGTAAGCAGCGCGCCACTCGTTTGGAACGTGATTGAAAATTCGTTCGCGCTGTGTTTTGCCCTGCCAGTATGGAATTACTTCCTTTGCATACAGTTCAATATCCTCTTGGCTTATTGTATATCGCTGTAGTTCTCGTGTGTTAAGCACATTCAAGTCTTCAACGCTGTGGCAGGTGAGCTCTGGAAACGTACAAACACTTTTGGGCTTTGGACCACGCTCACCAACAATCAGTTCTCCTTCGCCAATGTATATAGTTTTTCGTTTGCAATGATCCAGAAAGTTCATTGCGCGTAAAACAGGGATTGATAATTTCCCATAGTTTTCTTTATAGAAAGCTGTTTCGTGCAAAGCACGTTCAATGGAGAGCGATGGCTCGGTCTCAACGCTTTGTTTGCGCAGTTTCTGAATGCGCTCATTCATTCCTGGGCCAATCTTACTTTGGGTCGATTTATAGAAATTACCTTCCGATGCGGCTTGCCTTTCGGGTTTAATGGTATGCGGTATTACTTTCTCAAACATAGTTTTACTATTTAAGAATTATGTGAAAACGAAATTGATAAAAAGGCGGTGTAAATAGAAATCGCAATTATCCTTTTGAGCAAAGGATTCGGATTTTTAAAGTGAAGATTTTAGGAGAATGAATCAGCAAATCCAGCAAGAGTAGAGCCCCTTGCCGTTATTGTGGTATAATGTCGATAACGATTTGCTAATCATACTAAACTATGAATAGTACAAAAGTAGTTTATATAAACCTTTGTGTCAATGATTTTTGTCAGGAAATTGTCCTTTTCTAGTGTCTTCCTATAAATGATCTAACTCATACCGCTGTTTAATCCTCAAAGTACTGCAAATACTCCTTCAGGTTATAAGCGTTGCAAATTCCAACAAACTCATTTAGAAGTTCCTTGTTAAAAGGAATACCCTTATCCTTTCTATTCTGCCAAGTTTCATACTCCTTTTCACCAGCGGTATATATACGATTTTGGTTGGGCATTTTTTTCGATGCCCTTAATTCGCGGAGAATATCACCAGTGGTCTTTTTAAAACTTTCGGGTTCGGTAAATGCGTTGATATCAATAACAATAAAAAAGTGACCAAGAGAATAGGGAACTTTCTTACCATCGTTAAAGCCGGTCAGCATTTTCATATAAGCGCCTTGCTGCAGGGCCGCCGAAAGAATTTCAACTACTGTTGCATAACCATAGCCCTTATAACCAGCAGTTTCCTCTCCTACGCCTCCAAGAGGTGTAAGTGCGGCATTCCCAGCAATAAGATCTTTAAGTACTTCTGCAGAATTCGTTTTACTCACTCCATTCTCATCAATTACCCATCCTTGGGGCATTTCTTTTCCCTCGCGGGCATATAGTTCAATTTTCCCACGCTGTGTAACCGATGTGGCACAGTCGAGCAAAAATGGAAATGGCTCATCGGTTGGAATACCAAATGTCATAGGATTTGTTCCTAGCATATTCTCTACGCCAAAAGTAGGAGCGATGGAAGGACGTGCGTTGGTTCCGGTAATGCCAATCATATTCTCCTTTGCGGCCATAAGAGCATAGTATCCAGCAAATCCATAATGAGTGGAATTACGAACGGCAACCATTCCCATGCCATATTTCTTGGCTTTTTCAATAGCCATTCTCATGGCATTAACTGAAATAACATGGCCCATGCCGTTTTGACCATCAATTACTGCGGTAGTTGGACCTTCTCGTAAAATTTTGAAGTTGGTTACAGGATTTAAAATTTTATCCTTAATTCTATCAAGATATATTGGCTTTAATCTATTTACACCATGTGAATCGAATCCTAACTTATCGGCTTGAATCAAAACATCCGAAATAATTGTTGCATCAGCAAACGGAACACCAGCATTAACAAGCACTTTAGCCATTAATTCTTCCATTACGTGAAATGGAATATAATTTAACTCCATAGACTTTTGAAATTTTACCTAAAGTAAGGCAAAAAAATCTTGAATAAAAAAGATGGCCTAATCAAAACAGCAAATCAATAAATTACCCCTTGGATTGATAGTGGATTTCATACCTAGTGAGCTACTCTGCTTTGGCTAGTTAAAAACAAATTACTACTTTAGTTACCCTTTTACGGGAAATATTCATTGTATAGAGAACCATAAACTAAAAATTCATAAACAAATCAAACACTATGAGAAAGTTTTTTTTGACTGGACTAATATTAGTTTCGGCACATTTACTCAATGCGCAGGTTAAAGCAATAACCGAAACAGGCGAAGAGGTATTTTTATATGACGATGGAACATGGAAATATGTGGATAATAACAGCACACTGAATTCTGAAATACCAGTTAACGATACCAAGTTTATAAAAGACAAAAACTCATCATTTTTGGTTAAAAGTAAGAAGTTAAACTTTGGAATCTGGATAAATCCCAAAGAATGGAGTTTCACAAAAGGTACCGACAGCGATGCGTTTGAGTTTCAGTTTGTACTAAAAGGAGAGGATTTGTATGCTATGCTAATTACTGAAAAGATGCAGATTCCCCTAGAGTCGTTAAAAGGTATTGCGCTTGAGAATGCAAAAAACGTAGCACCCGACACCAAGATCATAAAAGAAGAGTACCGGACAGTAAATGGAATTCAATTGCTTATGATGCAAATGACAGGAACAATACAGGGTATGCGATTTGTCTACTATGGATACTATTATTCAAACCAGAATGGCACAGTTCAGCTGTTAGCCTATACCGGTGAAAATTTACTGAAAAACTATGTGGATGAGATTGAGTTATTCCTAAATGGATTTGTTGAGAATTAGATTTTTTCAGTTTGGCAGTGCATCTCAGTCTCTGTTTAATCATCACTTGAATTTTAATTGCTTACCGCCGTTAACGGTTAATTCTCGCCTTGTATTTTTATGTGATTAAATTTAAAAACCCTGTTTTTAAGGGAATAACAACACTTAATAAAAAAACTATGAGACAAATCATTACATTGGCTTTATGTCTTTTTTTTGCATCAAACCTCTTTGGTCAGGATGATAAAGTAAAGGAACTTGTTACACAAGGAATTGAATTTCACGATCAGGGAATGTATAATGAAGCAATTGCTAAATACAAGGATGCACTCGAAATAGATAAGAATTCGACATTTGCTAATTATGAGTTATCCTATACATACTTTGTTACTAAACAATATGATGAGGCAATAAAATATAGCACTATTGCTATTAAACAAAACTCAAACCATCAACATGAGTGTTATGTGGTGTTAGGGAGCTGTCTCGACTTAATAGGAAAGCCCTCTAAAGCCATAAAAACTTATGAGGAGGGTTTATCAAAATTTCCAAATAGCAATCTGCTGAATTACAACTTAGCATTACATGCTACTATCAAAAGGATTTCGATAAAGCAGAAAAGGCTGCAATTAAGGCTATTGAGGCAAAACCTACACATGGCAGTAGCCACATAATTTTGTCGGCAATTATGCAGGAGAAAGGTCAACGA
>WBUV01000212.1 GCA_008933525.1 Bacteroidales bacterium
TAATTATTCCAAACTATCGTCGGCCCAATCCTGAGCGCGTTTAACAGCCTTTCTCCATCCTTTATAGAGTTTAGAGCGAAGTTCAAACGACATATGCGGACGGTAAACTTTTTTACCTGGAATTTCTGCCTTAATATCATCCCAAGTATAAAAACTAACACCCAAACCTGCCATTAATGCTGCGCCTAATGCAGTAGCCTCAGTCGATGTTGGACATTCAACAGGAACATTCAGTATATCGGCCTGAAACTGCATAATAAAATTGTTTGCCGATGCGCCACCATCGGCCTTAAGACTCTTTAGTGCTATTCCCGAATTATCCTCCATCAAGCCAACAATATCGCGAGTTTGGTATGCAAGCGATTCTAAAGTGGCGCGAACCAAATGCTTATCGGTTATCCCTTGCGATATACCAACAATTGCTCCACGAGCATACATATCCCAATAAGGTGCGCCCAAGCCTGTAAATGCTGGAACAACGTAAACCCCATGACTACTTGTAACTGAAGTAACTATACTTTCTGTTTCCGAAGCTGTTTTGATAATCTTTAAACCATCGCGCAGCCATTTAATTGCTGCCCCTGCAATGAAAACACTCCCTTCGAGTGCGTAAGTTACTTCGTCGCCAACTTGCCAAGCAACAGTAGAAAGCAAGCCGGAGTTGGTGCTTACAATTTTATTGCCTGTATTCATCAGCATAAAACAACCTGTGCCGTATGTATTCTTCAATTCGCCCGGCTCTAAGCAACGCTGCCCAAACAATGCCGCTTGTTGGTCGCCAAGAATTCCGGCTATTGGAATTGATTTATTGCTTATAATTCCAGGCTCAGTGTAACCAAAAACTCCTGACGAGGCTTTTACTTCAGGTAATATCGCTTTGGGAATGCCAAAATATCGAAGAATTTCTTCGTCCCAACTCATCGTGGCAATATTGAAAAGCATTGTTCGCGATGCGTTGGAAACATCGGTAGCGTGAATTTTTCCGCCAGTTAGTTTCCAAAGTAACCAAGTATCGATTGTTCCAAAGGCTAATCTACCTTTAAGCGCGAGATTCATTGCACCCGGGACATTCTTTAGTATCCAATTAAGCTTTGTGGCCGAAAAGTATGAGTCAATAACTAAGCCAGTACTTTTCATGACATAAACGGCAAAATCGCTTGCTTTCAATTTTTCGCAAATATCGGCGGTGCGTCTATCTTGCCAAACTATTGCATTGTGAACTGGTCTGCCGGTTTCTCTATCCCAAACTACGGTTGTTTCGCGCTGATTTGTAATGCCAATTGAAGCTATACTCTCAGGTCTAATCTTTAGCCTTGCAAGAAGTTGATTAGCCACTTTTAGTTGTGTTTCCCAAATTTCCTCAGGATTATGCTCCACCCAGCCATCGGCAGGGTAATGTTGAGTAAATTCCATCTGCTCAATTCCAAGCGGTTGTTGGAATCTGTCAAACAGAACAGCCCTAGAACTTGATGTTCCCTGGTCGAGCGATAGGATGTACTCTGCACTCATAGGCTTGGGTTAAAAAATGGCCACTGAAATTTTTATCAATGGCCAATATAGTGAAAAGTTAAATGGTTATGCAAACATCTTCTCTTAACAAATACTAATCGTTCTCCATGGCGGCCATAACCTCATCGGTAATCTCTAGGTTGTGGTACACACTCTGCACATCATCGTTATCCTCAATGTCATCAACAATTCTAAGAAGTTTAAGGGCTGTTGATGTATCGGTGGTTTTGTAATCGTTAGGGATACGTTGTAAACTTGCATTCTCCACCTCAACTTTAAGTTCCTCCAACTTCTTGTTCATTCTGCCAAAATCCTCCAAAGCTGTGGTTACAATATAACTTTCGCCGTTATCTTCAATATTTTGAGCGCCAGAATCTATCAAATCTAGTTCAACATCATCAAGATTTATCTTTTCCTTTTTAATGGTAAAAATACCCTTACGCTCAAAGATAAATGCTAACGAGCCATTAGTACCAAGACTTCCACCTTTTTTAGTTAGAATAGTTCTGACAGCGCTAACGGTACGGTTATTATTATCGGTTAAACACTCAATAAACAGAGCAACACCGCCAGGGCCATATCCTTCAAAGGTCAATTCCATTAGGTTGTCGGGGTCTTTTTCTGCCTTCGCAATTGCCCTTTGAATATTGTCCTTGGGCATATTTACTCCCTTGGCGTTATTTATAGCCATACGTAAGCGAGGGTTACCATCGGGGTCGCCACCGCCTTCTTTAACTGCAACAGTTATCTCTTTAATAATTCTTGAAAATGCCTGAGAACGCTTTGCATCCAACGCCCCTTTCTTTCTTTTAATTGTTGACCATTTATTATGCCCTGACATATGAATTATTTTATGTTTTCAGATTTGTAAATGCAAAGGTAACTTGTAGATAATTCCAAACAAAAAAACTGTTTATTATTTTACACTATCGTCCAGTAAGATTTTCGTTCTTCTATGAAGCAAATATTTCGCTACCCTGTAGCTTAATAAATAAGATAGAAATCGCTTGTCTATAAATATTTTGCCGCTATGCGGCTATGAATTAGCAGCAGAGTTGCGTTATACTTGTAGCAAATGTAGAAATGTTCAAAAGCAAGCTCCAGAGGAGCGAAATATCAAATTAAGCAGGTGAAATAATGTCTTAACGGTTTAAAAAATACAGGACAACATCAGTTATTTCGATAAATTCTTACAACTTTAATGTTTCTTGATTCTAGGAATAGTATTTAAGCTGACATTCATCAATATTACAAGCCATTTAAAATCATTTTCCTATTTTTGTAAAAAATTATTTCGATGGATTTTAATGCAGAAGACGCAAATATTTTCGAGGACTTTTCGCCCGTAAACAGCAATGACCTCCAAAAAGTTTACATTGAAACCTACGGTTGCCAGATGAATGTAAACGACAGCGAGGTTGTTGCATCGATTCTTACAGCCAACGGGTATGCTATTACAAGCAACATTAACGAAACCGATGTAATTCTAATCAACACCTGCTCAATTAGAGAAAATGCCGAAACCAGAGTTTTCGGACGATTGGACGTTTTCTCACAAATCAAAAAGAGCAAACCATCACTTCTTGTTGGCGTTATTGGCTGTATGGCCGAAAGGTTGAAGGAACAACTCCTGGAGGAGAAAAAAGTAGTTGATATTGTTGTTGGCCCCGATGCTTACCGCGAACTTCCCGTTCTTATCCGTGCCGCCGAAGATGGCCAAAAAGGAATCAACGTGCTCCTTTCGCGCGAAGAAACATATGCTGATATTAGTCCTGTAAGATTAGATAAAAATGGAGTTTCGGCATTTGTATCGATTATGCGTGGGTGCAATAACATGTGTACATACTGTGTTGTTCCTTATACCCGTGGTGTTGAGCGCAGCCGCGACCCTCAAACCATAGTTAAAGAGGTAAAAGAACTAGTTGATGCAGGTTACCGCGAAGTTACATTACTTGGACAGAATGTAAACTCCTTTAAGTGGCAAGAAACTCGAGGATTGATAAAAGAAAACATAAGTTTTGCCGATTTACTTGAGATGGTTGCTTTGGTTGACCCCCGACTTAGAGTTCGCTTCTCCACATCACACCCAAAAGACCTTTCCGACGATGTACTGCATACAATGGCTATGTACGAAAACATCTGTAACCACATACACCTGCCTGTTCAATCGGGCTCAAGCAGAATGCTTAAACTGATGAACCGCAAGTACACCCGCGAAGATTACCTAGGAAGAATTGCCGCAATCCGCGAGATTATTCCCGATTGCTCAATATCTACCGACATTATTGCAGGCTTTTGCACCGAAACCGAGCTCGACCACGACCAAACCATAAGCTTGATGCAGGAGGTTAGTTACGATTTTGCGTATATGTTTAAGTACTCGGAACGACCCAACACCAAAGCTGCAAACAAATACGAGGACGATGTTCCAGAAGATGTTAAAACCCGCCGTTTAACTGAAATCATTGAGCTACAAGGAAAGCTATCCGAAATTAGCAAGCGTAAGGATATTGGTAAGAGTTTCGAAGTATTGATTGAAGGCGAGTCCAAAAAATCAAAGGAGCATTTTTATGGCCGAACAACGCACAATAAAGTAGTGGTTTTCCCAAGGGAGAATTACAAGGTCGGCGATTTTGTGTTTGTTCAAGTGCTGGATTGCACACCCGCAACTCTGATTGGGAATATTGTTAAGGAGTAGTTTTTGTATAAAGATAACATCTAAGGGTTGCTTTTGGCAACCCTTTAACCTTATTCAACAATATTTTAAAATAACTAAAACTCCCTCCGAATCCTAGCCATATAGAACCCGTCGAAACCGCTTTGGGCTGTCGATATTTTTTGTTCCTCCTCTAGCACAAACTGGCCATTATACTTTTCGATAAATCGTTTAACCTGAAGTTCATTTTCCGATGGAAGAATGCTACATGTTGCGTAAACCATTTTACCTTTGGGCTTAACCATAATCCAGTAGCGATTCAGAATATCCTCCTGAATTCGACGTAACTCATCAATTCGTTCAGCGGTTAATTTCCACTTAGAATCTGGATTTCGACGCAAAACGCCCAAACCAGAACAAGGAACGTCAAGCAGGAGCCTATCTGCGCTATCTTTTAATCGTTTTATTGTTTTGCTAGACTCAATTACCTTTGCTTCCACAATCGATGCGCCAGCACGTCGTGCTCTGTGTCTTAACTCGGTTAACTTCCACTCGGCTGTGTCCATTGCAATAATTCGCCCCTTATTGGCCATAATACTTGCCAAATGCAAAGTTTTACCACCGTTGCCAGCACAGGCATCAATTACACGCATTCCAGGAGTAACATCTAAAAATGGAGCAACCATCTGCGATGAATGATCCTGTTGCTCAAACATTCCCAACGTAAACGCCTCCGACCTGTATATATTAGTTCGCTCAATAATACGAATTGCATCGGGCAAATCCATTGGTTCAGCATTAAACTTTTCGCGTTTAAACCAATTTAAAAGCTCATCGCGATTGCTTTTAAGTTTATTTACCCTAAGAATAATTTCGGGTGCTTTGTTTAACGCTTGTATTTCTAAACCCCAACTTTCTCCAAGTTCTTTGCTTCCTAACTCCTGCAACCAATCAGGGATTGATTCTTTTATAGCATTAGTAGTGTTTAAATTGTTGTAAGCAGCTTTAATCTTTTTCTGTAAACCCGAAGTTATAATTCCATGTGCAACGCTGCTATCGTAATTCAATGCTATATAGTTAATTACAGCGCTATGGTACTCACTACCATAATTAATTTCGCTGGCAAATTTAAGTTCGTTTAATAGTCGCCACCACCTAATTACTTCGGCTAACGTTTCAGCAAAGAAACCTTTTTCCTCCTTACTCCAGCCCTTATTCTGCTTAAGCCAAAACGATGTAACTTGGTCTAAAGAGCGTTCTTCCTTAATAACTTCTCGAACACCCGTGGCAATTACATCAACTACTCTAATCATAATTTCTCTTTTTGCAAAGCTACCATAAATTAGCAAAAAAGAAAAAGGCCGCTTAAGCGGCCTTTTGTCTGAGATGAATATAATTTACATTAATTTGTTTTTGAATTCGGCGTTTAATTTTCCTTTATCGTCGAACCATTCAGCAAGACCGTAGAATGAACCACTTGTGCCTTCCTGAGAGTACTTATTGATGGTTTTGTCGTACTTAGTTAAACGGGTTAGATTTGTAGAAATTGCCATTCTAACTCTATCCTTATCAGCATCAGCAATACCCAAACGTTCCATTGCTGCAAGGGTTAGTGAATTTGATAACATTAACGATTTTTTGCTACGCAAAATATCATAAATTAAATCAATCCATTTTACTTTATCTTCGCCTTTCCCTGTTTTGATTGACTTGCGAACAGGTTTTGGTTTGCGGCCACGTTTTTTGGGTTCCTTTACCTTCAGAGTTTTTGCAACTTTCTTTTTAGAAACTTTCTCTGTTTTTTTTGTTGTTGCTGCAGCTGTTTTTACTTTTGGTTTTCGGCCACGTTTTTTTGGTTCTGCTTTAACTGCCGCAACCTTTTCCTTTTGAACTTTTGGCTTACGGCCACGTTTTTTTGGCTCTGCTT
>WBUV01000213.1 GCA_008933525.1 Bacteroidales bacterium
TATAAATACAACTGCAAAAATAGGCTTTGTAAAAAATAGAACAGTTGCAATAGTGAATATAGTTATAAACAAAATTGAATATTTTTTAAAGTGAGTTGTATCGAACCAAATTAAACCTGACTTCTTTCCATCTCTATAACTTAAGAAATTCATAAAACCATAAGTTACAACTCTAGATACTGCTGCACCATAAAAACCAATTAAAGGTATGAGAATAATATTTGATATAACAGTAATTGAAGCACCAATGACAGTGTACTTTATACCATAGACAGTTTTATCGGTTAACTTATACCAAAAGGACAAATTGAAGAAAGTTCCGTTTAATATATTAGCAATCAATAGTATAGGGACAACGTATAAACCAGACCTATAATCAGGGCCAATATAATACTTGAAAATTGGCAGATTGAAGGTGACGAACAGAAAGATAATCAGGCAGAATACTACAAAGTACTTCATAGCCTTACCAAAAACTTGAACAGAATCAGCTCTACCTTGATTATTAAAAAAGAAAGGCTCTGCTGCAAATCGGTACATCTGAGTAAAGAGAACTAACAGAACGGCTAACTTAAAGTTTGCACTATAAATACCAATCTGATAAAGCGCTGTTCCTTCGGGCAGCATATACTTCAGAAAAATCCTATCGAACGACTCGTTTGCAGTACCTGCTAAACCAGCAATCAACAATGGAAATGAATATTTAAGAATAGATTTAAGTAAGGTAAAATCTATATTGAACCTTGGGATTTTAGCATAGAACAACAAAACAAGAACAGTTAGAACATTCTGAACAAGGTTTGAGAAGAAAATAAAGAAAACGGGATTAACATTTGGGAATAACTGTTGGTGTTGCTCTGGAGAAAGAATAACGTAAAAGAAAACATTAAGCAAAATATTAACTGCTACTCCAAAAATCTTTATGGTTGAAAAAACTATGGGTCTATTCTCGCTGCGCAATTTGGCAAAAGGTATAGCCATAAAAGCATCGAGTGAAATGATTAAACCTAACGTGTAAACATACGATGCATCATAAACAGTTCCTAAAGAAAGTGCAATACTATCGGCAAAAACAAAAAAGAATATAGAAGCAAGTGTAGATGTTAACAGCAAAAAGTAAAACAACGTTGAGTAAACAACTTGCTTATCGTAGTTCTTGGAGACAAAACGGAAAAATCCAGTCTCTAAGCCAAAAGTTAAAACAATGAGTAATATAGTAAGGTAAGCATACAATTCATTTACAACACCATATTGTGATGCATCCTTAAAAAAATAGGTATGAACAAAAACCAATAAAAAGTTGAGAAGCTTCGGTAGTACAGTACTTAACCCATAAATAACGGACTGTGAAAAAAGTTGCTTAACTGACGACATTCAACAATAATTATAATTCAACGTAAAGGCTATCAAAAAAATATGACATTAGTCAATATTCAATAATTGTTCATATTTTTGCGTTGTTAAAACTACAAATTATGAAAAAATTAATAGCAATAGTTTTGATTGCTTTTCTAGCAAGCTGTTCTAAATACGACAAAAATTATCATCACGCTAAAATAGAAACTGAATACGGAAACATCGTTGTAAAATTATACAATTCTACACCCAATCACACAAATAATTTTGTAAAACTAGTTAACGAAAAGTTTTTCGATGGAATTATTTTTCACAGAGTGATAAAAGATTTTGTGGTACAGGGTGGCGACCCAGATACAAAAAATGCTGAAGCCGGAAAACTTTACGGCGAAGCTGATGCTGGTTACTTAGTAGATGCTGAATTTGTTGACACAATAATTCACAAACGTGGAACAATTGCAATGGCTCGCGAAGGAGATGATGTTAATCCTGAGAAAAAATCATCAAGTTCACAATTCTACATTGTTGTAGGTAAAATATTTACCAACGAACAATTAGATTCACTGGAGATTAAACAATTCAATAAAAAGGTATCTAAGTTTGAAAGCAAAATATACGCAGAACTTATAAAACAAATGGGTGATACCTTGAACAACGCAAAGTTAAAAAAGAAGATAGGCGAAATAGTTACAACAAAAGTGGACTCGTTCAAAGTAGCTACACCAATTGCTAAGTTCAACGAACTACAACGCAAAACATACACAACTGTTGGCGGAATCCCTCATCTTGATGGAAACTATACAATATTTGGCGAGGTAATAGAGGGTTACGAAATAGTGGAGAAAATATCGTTGGAAGCAACTGATGAAAACGATAGACCTCTTAATGATATCAAAATGAAAATTAGCTTAATTAACTAGATATGCTACAGCGAATTGAAAGTATTAAGGAAGAGTTAAAAAAATTAAATCCTGTAAATCAGGATGATGTTGAAAAAATTAGAATTCACCTTTTAGGTAAAAAAGGTTTAGTAACATTGCTATTTGAGGATTTTAGGAATGTAAGCAAGGAGGAGAAGAAAAATCTTGGACAAGTAATTAATACATTAAAAAACGAAGTTCAAGAAAAAATAGATACCTGGAAACAATCTCTTTCATCGAATGCTAAAAGAGAAACAAATATAGATTTAACTCTTAACGAACCAAATCAAGAATTTGGTACACGACATCCTATATCGTTAATTAAGAATGAACTTTACGAAACATTCAAAAAAATTGGATTTACAATATACGAAGGACCTGAAATTGAAGACGATTGGCACGTATTCTCAGCACTAAATTTCCCCGAAGAACATCCAGCCAGAGATATGCAGGACACATTCTTCATTGAGAAAAATCCAGATATTCTACTTAGAACTCATACATCATCGGTTCAGGTTAGAAGTATGGAGCGTGAGAAACTACCTATTAGGGTGGTTTGTCCTGGTAGGGTTTTCAGAAACGAAGCAATCTCGGCACGTGCACACTGTATTTTCCATCAAATTGAAGGACTTTACATTGATAAAAACGTTTCGTTTGCAGACTTAAAGCAAACATTATTATACTTTGCAAGAGAAATATTTGGAGAGGAAACACAGATTAGACTTCGTCCATCATTTTTCCCATTTACTGAACCATCGGCCGAAATGGACGTAAGCTGTAAGCTTTGTGGGGGAAAAGGGTGCTCTGTATGTAAGTATACAGGTTGGTTAGAAGTATTAGGTTGCGGTATGGTTGACCCAAATGTTTTGGAATTAAACAATATCGATAGTAAAGTTTACTCAGGTTTTGCTTTTGGTATGGGTCTAGAACGTATTGCAATGTTAAAATACCAAGTAAAGGATTTAAGACTTTACTTTGAGAACGATGTAAGATTTTTGAATCAGTTCAAAAATTACTAGAAATAAACTTTAACTCAAGTAGTTTGTTCAATAAATAAAACTTTAGCTATGGGGGAAGGTAATACATACCTATGTAAAGCCTGTGCTTGTTCATCGGTATCGGTGTTTAAATCGCTGAGCAATGAGGAACACGAATTGTTGAGTTCAAAGTTAAAATGCAACTTCTACAAAAAAGGAGATATCCTTTACAGGGAAGGTAGTAGAATTACAGGTTGCTACTGTGTGCAAAAAGGTGTTTTAAAGATTTACAAAACTGGAATAGATGAAAAGCCACAAATAGTAGCATTTGCAAGACCTGGAGATATTACTGGTTACAGGTCTGTACTAAGTAACGAAGTAGCCTGTACAACTGTAGAAGCACTTGAAGATTCTGAGATTTGCTTTATTCCTTCGGAAATAATCTTTGCTCTTATTAAAAAGAACTCAGACTTTGCTCTTTCACTAATTCAACTTACTTGTAAAGAGTTAAATCAGGCTAATAGTTACATAAAAGATATTGCACAAAAAACTGTTAGAGAAAGACTTGCTGAAACATTAATAATGCTTTACGAAACATTTAATGTAGATGCTGAAGGTTACATAACAATTAACTTGACTAGAGAAGATTTATCGAGCATAGTTGGAACTGCAACCGAATCGGTTATAAGAATACTTAGCGAACTAAAATCTGAAGGATTATTAGAATTAAAAGGTAAGAAGATTAAAATATTAGACCTTAAAAAGATGAAATTGATTTCCGATTCAATATTCTAAAAAAGTGAACCTTGTTCTGGAAATCTATCAATTTTAAGATGTTTATAAGCTAAATCGGTTACTTCACGACCACGAGGGGTTCTTTTCAAGAATCCCTCTTTTATTAAGAATGGTTCATAAACTTCCTCAATAGTACCTGCATCCTCTCCTACTGCAGTAGCAATAGTATTCAAACCAACAGGACCACCTTTAAATTTATTGATTAACGTCTTTAGAATCTTATTATCCATCTCATCTAAACCACGTGAATCGATTTTAAGAGCATCGAGTGCGTGAACTGAAATATCGTGATTAATATGACCATCGCCAATAACTTGTGCAAAATCCCTTACTCTACGCAATAAAGCATTTGCTATACGAGGAGTTCCTCTACTGCGCAAAGCAATTGCATTTGCAGCTTCATTATCAATATCAATTCCTAAAATTTTAGAAGAACGTTTAATAATATTCTCAATAACCAGAGAATTATAATACTCCAAATGAAAATTAATTCCAAAACGTGCCCTAAGAGGACTTGTTAATAAACCACTACGAGTTGTTGCACCAATTAAAGTAAAAGGATTTAACTCAATTTGGATACTACGTGCACTTGGTCCTTTATCAATAATGATATCTATCTTATAATCCTCCATTGCAGAGTATAAGTACTCTTCAACAATAGGACTTAACCTATGAATCTCATCAATAAAAAGAATATCGTCCTTTTCAAGATTTGTTAAAAGACCAGCTAAATCGCCAGGTTTTTCGAGAATTGGACCAGATGTAGTTTTTATACTTACATTAAGTTCATTGGATATGATATTTGCTAAAGTTGTTTTACCAAGACCAGGAGGTCCGTGAAGTAAAACGTGGTCCAAAGCCTCCCCTCTTAATTTTGCGGCTTTAACGAATATCTGAAGATTCTCAATAATGTGTTCTTGACCTTTAAACTGGTCGAACTGTGAAGGACGAATTTTTCCTTCAAATTCATTATCCCTTAAACTATTATCGTTACGAATAAAATCCGATGAAGCCATTATACTTTTAGCATTCTCTCAATTGGTAAACGGGCAAGTTCAATTAAACTTTCATCTACATCAATTTGAGGTTTCTCATATTTTAGTGTCAAATATAACTTTTTTAAAGTTATCAATTTCATAAATGAACACTCATTGCATGCACAAGTTGAATCGTTTGGAGGAGCAGGTATGAATGTTTTATTAGGATTACTTTTTATCATTTGATGCAAAATACCTACCTCTGTAGCAACAATGTATTCCTTACTATCATCTTTACTTGTATAATTCAACAAATCGGATGTAGAGCCAATATAATCGGCAATTAAAAGAATGGTTTTAGGACACTCAGGATGTGCTATAAATTTAGCATTTGGATGCTCTTTCCTTAATTGAACTATCTTTTCTAAGGAAAACTGGTCGTGAACGTGACAAGCACCATCCCAAACAACCATATTTTCACGTTTAGTTAATGCTTTAAGGTAATTACCTAAATTTCTGTCGGGAGCAAAAATTATGGGTTCATCGGCAGGAATACTATTTATTACTTTAACTGCATTGGAGGATGTACAACAGATATACGATAAACTCTTAATATCTGCAGTAGTATTAACATAGGTTACAACCTTATGATTTGGGTACTTATCAACAAATTTCTTAAAATCATCGTACTTGCAACTTTCAGCAAGGCTGCAGCCTGCATTCAAATCGGGTAAAAGAACCTTACTTTTTGGAGAAAGTATTTTTGCAGTTTCGGCCATAAACTTTACGCCAGCAAATACAATAATATCGGCCTTTACACTAGCAGCTTTTTGGGATAATGCAAGACTATCGCCAACAAAATCGGCTATATCCTGAATTTCGGGATTCTGATAGTAGTGAGCCAGAATAACAGCGTTCTTCTCCCTCTTCAACTTATTTATCTCATCGACTAAATTTATGGAACTATCCAAATTTTCATCGACATAACCTAAGTTATCAACATTACTATTATTCATTTTCTTTTTTAG
>WBUV01000214.1 GCA_008933525.1 Bacteroidales bacterium
AAGCAATGTGGTTGAAGGGCTGCTAAACTTCTCTAGGAAACAGGAATTAAAATACAGTAAAATAAATATCATAAAAAACATCGATAACTCTGTTGCGCTCATCGGTTTTCAGCTATCACAGTCGAGGATAAAACTCATCAAGGAATACGAATCGCCTGTAATACAAATTGATGGGAGTGCGAACCATTTGGAGCAAGTATTTGTTAATGCAATACTGAACAGCATTGATGCCATTAATGAGCGGAAATTAAATGAAGAAAATGTTGACGGGCAGATAATAATTAAAGTTGGGAGAAAGAATGATTACATTAACATTGATTTTATTGACAATGGCATTGGTATGCCGGAAGAAAAGATTGGCCAAATGTTCGATCCTTTCTTCACCCTTAAAAAAGTCAAACAAGGAACAGGTCTTGGATTAGCAGTTTGTCAGAACATCATTCAAAGCCATTACGGCCAAGTAAATGGAACTAATATGATTGGCGGAGGATTTAAACTATCAATTATTCTGCCTATGAAAATTGAAATGTAACTTCTATATTTACATTCTATGCTGAAAATACTAGTAGTTGACGACGAGCGGATTGTACGGGTAACCATAGCTGACGATTTAAAGGATGCTGGATACTCAGTAAGAGAGTTCTCATCAGCTATTGCCGCATACCAATACTTAAAGGAAACGGACTCTAACATCGACTTGGTTATTACCGACCTAAAAATGCCCGAAATGGATGGGCTGGAGTTTCTTAGCAAGGTTAAACAGCTTAACCCCGATATTTGTGTGTTACTGATGACTGCACATGCTTCCATTCAAACAGCTGTGGATGCAATGAAGTTGGGTGCTTACGATTATATTTCTAAACCATTCAATATTGATGAGCTTTTACTGAGCATTGAGCGTATCAAGGAAGTTAGAGAGGTAAAGGCCGAGAATAAACAGCTCCGGTTTCAGGTTCGTAAACAATTCGACCTTTCGGCCTTTGTGGGTAATAGCGAGGCCATAAAAAAAGTATTCGACCTTGTACATATTGTAGCCGATAAAAACACCAATGTGCTTATTGTTGGCGAAACAGGAACAGGAAAAGAATTGCTTACAAATATTATTCATTTTAACAGTCCGCGAAAACGTGCTCCATTTGTAAAAGTTAGCTGCGCAATACTTTCCAGAGAGATATTTGAAAGTGAACTATTTGGCCACGAAAAAGGAGCCTTCACTGGTGCCGAAAAGCAAAAAATTGGTAGGTTTGAAATGGCCAATTCTGGGACAATATACCTAGATGATATAGACGATATCCCTTACGATTTACAAGTTAAACTCCTGAGGGTTTTAGAAGAAGGAGAAATTGAACGAGTTGGCGGAACCGAAACAATCAAAATAGATGTTAGAGTAATTGCATCAACCAAAAAGAATTTAAAAGACTTAGTAGCCGAAGGAAAATTCCGCGAGGATTTATACTATCGTCTAAATGTATTCCCAATTAATCTACCTCCTTTGCGCAAAAGGGTTAATGATATTGAATTGCTAGCAAAGCATTTTGTACAGGAATTCTCTAGTGGGGCAAGAGTCACAATAGACTCAGAAGTTTTAGAAATATTAAAGCAATACCCCTTCAACGGAAATGTTAGGGAGATAAAAAACCTAATGGAGCGGTTAGTTTTACTCTCAACCAATGGAGTAATTGACAAAAGGATTATACCCATAGATATCCGATTCCCAGGGAAACCCCACACATGCTTCTACTTTGAAAACAAACCCCTCGATGAGATTCTGACAGAAGTTGAAACCAACGCAATTCGCGATGCACTGATGCGTTCCGGAGGAAATAAAGCAAAGGCGGCGCAAATACTTCAAATACCAGCCTCAACGCTAAAATCAAAAATTGAAAAACTAGGGTTGGAAAAACCAAGCGTCGACTAAATTTCGTCGAAATCGACGATTTTTCGTCGATTTTTCATTGACAGAACAACTGTCAAAATCACTCTTCAATCAATCCATTCAATTGATTTACTGCACATTAATATAGATTCAAAAAATCGATATTGATTAGTGGCTTGCTTATTGCTTCTATTTGGAAACAATCTAAACATCTTGTTTGTTATTTAAGACAAAAACAAACAAGTTTTTGACTGATAATAATTAAAAACCAAATAGATATGAAGCAATTAAGTATTAGAATCTTCCTTGTAGCCATCGCATTTTTGTTGGTTAAAGGATTAACCGCCCAAACAACCTACGAGGTAAAATCTCATAGTATTGTAGTTTCTGGAACATCAAATTTACATGACTGGACTGCAGATGTGCTTAAAACAAAAGGAACATTCAACATTAAAGTAGAAAGTAATAAAATTACCGATATACAAGGCGTTGAACTAAAACTTGATGCCCAGTCGTTCAATAGTTCCAAGGGAAGCATAATGAACTCGAAAATAAATGATGCGATTAAATCGAAAAAATTCCCTGAGATCAACTTCAAAGCTACAAAACTAAATGGCATTACCGAAAAAGGCGGCGTAATTCAAATTAACACCTCGGGTGTTTTAACAATAGCAGGCACTAGCCAGAACATCAATGTTGATGCTACCGGAAAAATACTCCCAAATGGAGAGATTGAATTGACTGGTAGCAAAAAAGTAAAAATGACCGATTACAAAGTAGAGCCTCCTACAGCAATGTTTGGAGCCCTTACAACTGGCGACGAGGTCACAATCACTTTTAAACTCGTAATAAAATCAATTTAAATACATATTACTTAATTAAACACAATTACTATGAAAATGAAACAATCTGTTATTGCCTTATTCTTGGCACTTTTCACTGTAACCGCAATGGCACAGGAGAAAAAAATCGCATTCGCATACTCTAATGACCAAAACTGGGTAAACAAGTTTGAAACACAAAAAGGGGATACCCTTAAATTCACTGGAACTAAAGTTAAAATCGGCGGAAATTTCACACAACAATTCCAAATGCTAAAGCATAGCAACACTTCAACTCCTGCTGTTGCTCTTTATCCTTTAGCTAATGGCTTTAACCTTGCTACCGCAAATCTTAACTTCGACATCCAAATTGAGGATGGTATCCGTGTTTCTCTAGAGAATTACATGTCATCGCGCCACCACTCTGAATTCTGGGTAAAAGGTGGATACATTCAAGTTGACAAACTTCCTATGTTTGGAAACCCTGATTGGTTCGACAAATATTTAACTGTTAAGATTGGTCATTTTATGCCTAACTATGGCGACCAACACTTCCGCAGAAGCGATAATGGTAACACTATTAAAAACGCTTTTGTAGGAAACTACATTATGGACGCATTCACAACTGAGATTGGTGGCGAAATTTATGTGCGCCCTATCAATAATGCTTTCCTAATGATTGGTATGAACGGTGGTTTAATTAGCGGTGATGTTAAGGAGGCTACCTACCCAACTGGTAACCCTAAAGCAGGAGAAGTATTAAAGAAAAGTCCATCAATTTACTTTAAGGCAGGTTACGATTCTCAAATATCAGACGATTTGAGAGTTCGCTTAACCGCAAGTCTTTACAATAACTCAGGAACAACAAGAAACACCCTTTATGCTGGTGACCGCACAGGATCAAGATACTACATGGTAGTGGAAGCCGCTAATGCAACAACATCGGCCAACTTTACATCTGGACAAATTAATCCTGAGTTCCAACATCAAGTAACAGCAATATCTGTTAACCCATTTGTTAAGTTCAAAGGGTTAGAGCTATTTGGTACATATGAAATGGCCAGCGGAAAGAAACAGCTTTCAACAACAGTTCCGAATCCTGAGAAAAGAGATTTTACTCAGATTGCCGGAGAGGTTGTTTACCGTTTTCTTCCTAGAGAACAAGTTTTTGCAGGCGTTCGCTACAACAAAGTGAATGGAACACTTGATGGGGCTACTGACGAAATCTCCATTAACCGTATTCAAGCATCCTTAGGCTGGTATGCCACAAAGAACATGATGCTTAAGGTTGAGTATGTTAAGCAACAATACAAAGATTTTGTCGCTACTGACATCAGAAATGGAGCAGAATTCAGCGGTATTATGATTGAGGCAGCTATTGGCTTCTAAATATAATTATGGGTATCCCTGATTTTCGGGATACCCATATAATTACTGTAAAATGATTTTCGGTTTTATTTCAATATTATTTCTCAATATTTTCAATTCCTCAAGTGGGAGTTTAATAGCCTATTCCATTAACGATAAAAGTTCGCTCACACTTTCCGGATCAAGCAATATAAACAAGTTTGAATGTGTTACATTCGACAATTTTTCCAACGGGTCAATTTTTGTCGAGAATGACCTAAATAACCAGTCATTGAGGTTTTCTAATGCTTTGCTTCGCCTCAAGATTAAATCGTTCGACTGTAGAAATCCTTTATTGAGCCGAGACTTCTACAATACTCTCCAGGCAAATAAAAACCCCTATATTGAAGTAGAACTTCTCAATGTAATTTCAGATTCAAAAAACCGCATTATCAACTCTAATTCAGGAAAAATAAAAGCAAATGTTGCTATAACCCTCAACGGGAAGTGTCGGTTTGATGAAATTACTGTATCGTGGCACAAGAACGACGAGAATACTATACGTTTTATTGGAACGAAACAATTACTAATGTCGGACTTTGGAATACAGGCTCCTGTTGCAGCTATGGGCTTAATAAAAGTTCATAACGAAATTCTAATCCATTTCGACTTATACATCCAAGCCGAACCAAAAGTGATATAACCTAAGCATATCAATCCTTTTCTTTTTTTCCATAAAAATCTTTTATAACTTGGGCTATTAATTTTAATTGCCATGAGTAGAGTGCATATTAGTCTAGTTATTGTTATTGCTGCGATATTTTTTTCGTGCAAAAACAATGAAAATAAGAAAACAAATCCCGCCTTTACCAAATATTCTGCCGGCGAGAAAACTATTGCCGACACAATAATTTATGACGTATTACTCAGAAATATTGACACATCGGATGTTTGGGAGGCAGAGTGCTTACAGTATCTCGATCAAAAATCGTTGGTAAACTACCTTATAGAAGGTGTTTACAGCGGGCAATTTATTGCCATAGAGTTTATGGGTGACAAGGTATTGAGTATTGACGATGTCAAAGCAATTGAACAAGAAAAAGATTTTTCTAGGGATAGAGTTTCGAAAGTTCAATTCCGTGAGCGATGGTATATAGACTCCGAAGGAAATCTTCAAAAACAAATAATCAGCTACACCCTAGGAATTGAAATTTACAGCAAACAGAACTCTTTTTTGGGACACAAAGCCCTGTTTGTGGTTAAGCCAAAGTCCTAGCATCCATTACAAAGCGCGATGTGCTTCGGGTTCGTTGCTGAAGATAAACGACCTTATCGCCAACCTGTTCGTCTATAGCCTGCTTTGTGTAATGCCTAATGGTTAAAAGTTCCAAATTACTGTTGTAGCGAACGGTAAAATCAACCTGTAATTCCTCAATAGCTTTTGGTAGGCGGTGTTTTTCCTCATCAACACAAATAGAAAAACTGATAGCAGAATTCTGCACGAGATTTACCTTAACTCGGTGTTTGTATAGAATTGCAAAAATCTTACTCAAACTCTCTTCAATAACAAACGAAAAATCACGTGGCGTTAGAGATATAAGTACCTGGTTTTGTTTAAGGACTAACACCGGAGGTAATTTTAGTTGAGAATCGGAATGGGCAATTTGAGTACCAACCGCATCGGGATTTATGAACGATTTTACAAAAAGTGGAATTTTTTTATTCTGTATTGGTTTAATGGTTTTAGGGTGGATGATTTGCGCTCCGCAATAAGCTAGCTCGATAGCCTCTTGGTACGATACAAAATCGAGTTTACAAGTGTTTGCGAAGATTTTAGGATCGGCATTCAGCACGCCTTCAACATCTTTCCATATGGTAACTTCCTTTGCATCGAGCAAATTTGCAAGAATCGCAGCAGTGTAGTCAGAACCCTCGCGACCAAGAGTTGTAGTTGTCCCCATCGGGGTTCCTGCTATAAAACCCTGAGTGATATATAGATTTTCACC
>WBUV01000215.1 GCA_008933525.1 Bacteroidales bacterium
CTTAAAGTGGTTTGAAAAAATAATCTTTAACAATGAAACAAATATTTCTCATCATAATCACTACATTCCTCGGTTTGAGCCTTTATTCTCAAACAAGAGCTGAACTTATTAGTAGGGAAAAGATCTCCAAAAACAAAATAGCCTCTGTAACACAATGGACTCATAAGTTTGTTAAGGATAAGGTGGATTCTAAGGGCATTATCTCTGTTGTTACTAATTATGATAAGAGTGGAAATCCTGTTGAGGTTCTTAACTATAAGCAGGATGGAAGTGTTTCGTCGCGACATGAGTATAAGTACGATAAGCAAAATAGGAAAACTGAGTACAATCAGTTTCAGGTTCCCATGGGTGGATCGCAAATAAAGCTCACTTTCAAACAAACATTCTCCTACGATGAGAAGGGAAACAAAAAAGTTGAACTTGGATATGATGGCAAAACCCAGTACCGAATAACCTATAGCTATTTTGACGATGGTAAGCAAAAAGAGATTATTAAGTACGGAGTTTCGAATGCCATTGAGGAGAAATGGACTTTTGAGCATAAAGGGAATGCTACAACCGTATTGGTATACAAGCCAGCTGGGAAGCTTGAAAAGAAAATTGTTCGAAAATACGATGATAATGGTAATTTGATTGACGAAACAAACTACAGTAGCCTTGAGAAAGAACTTGGACGGACTACTTTTGAGTTTCTGGGCAATGGTTTAATGAAAGCAAAATCCGAGTACTATGGTGGAGCATTAAGAGCATCATATAGCTATGTGTATGATAAGGAAAGTCAGCTGGTTGAGGTTTATCAAACCAATCCTGCTGGTGAAAAAATACTCTTTAGCGCTTATCGTTACGATTCAAACGGAAATATGCTAGAAGAAAAGTGGTTCGACGGACAACCTGGCGATTACTCGAAGCGAAACTTTAAACTGGACAATAAGGGTAATATTAATGAGGTTGAAGCATACTACTCTGACTATAATTATAAGGTTGTTTATAAATATACTTACAAGTTCAATTAATATAATTCCATACCATATTAAGATGAGGAGAGGTGAGCGCACGTCTCCTTTTTTGTGTTTTTTGAAAAAAAAAAGGAAAAAAATGAATGAACTATGAAATTATTGATAAATTGAAGTGTTTTTAATACGGTGAGTTGGTGAAGAGATTATATCTACATATTATTCATTTAGTTGCATTTGTCTTTGTTTGCCAAGTTTCTGTATCTCAAGATATTGGGCGTTATCCCGTTGTGAATTATAGTCATAGAGAGTATAGCGGGCACTCACAGAGTTGGTCTATTGTTCAAGACAAAAAAGGCCTTATCTACATTGCAAATAACGTTGGAGTTATTGAGTTCGATGGTAGCGATTGGCGACATATATCAATAAATGGTGCACTGCCCCGCTGTTTAGACATTGACGGCAATGGTCGTGTTTGGGTTGGAGCTCAGGATGAGTTTGGATACCTTTCTGCTGACTCCAGCAACAATCTTAAGTTTTATTCTCTTACCCACTATCTTCCAGAAACCTATAAGCCTTTTGGATTGATTCGTCAGGTTTATTCAACAAAGGAAGGGGTTTATTTTAGTTCGAATAGTTTGTTAATTCTACTAAAACCAGATTTGAGCATCAAGGTTTGGACCCCTAAAACAATGTTTCATAGAACTTATTTTGTTAATGGAATAATCTTTTCCAACCAGAAAGATTATGGGTTAACCTATCTTTCCAACGATACACTAAAAATTGTTCCCGGAGGTGAAGTGTTTGGATCAAAACTTATATACACTATTTTGCCTTATGATGATAAATATCTATTGGTTGGAACGCAATCCAGTGGATTTTTTTTAATGGACAATAGTTTTACTTTTCCAAAAAAAAATCAGGAGGAATATAAGGGTATAAGAAAGTTTGAGACCGACAACGAATCTTATTTTCAGGATAACTGGGTTTATTCTGGACTACAGGTGGATGAAGATGTTTATGCTATTGGAACATATAGGGGAGGCGTTGCTTTTATAAATAAACAAGGGCGAACTGTTCGCAAAATAAACCAAAAAGTAGGATTACAGGATGACGCAATATGGCATTTGTTCAAGGATAACCAAGAAAACCTATGGATGGCCTTGAATAATGGAATATCCTATACTCCAATATACTCTCAATTAACTGGTTGGAACGAGGAGAGTGGTTTTCGAGGAGTGCTCCAGTCGGTCGTAAGATGTAACGGTTATGTTTATGTAAGCTCTAATGTTGGCGTTTTTGTTAAGAAAAATGGACATTTCGATCAGGTTAAAGGAATTAATGATTTATCGTGGAAGTTGAAGGTCGTTGGAAATGATGATTCTGGAGAGTCGCTTCTAGCTGCCTCATCGAGCGGAATATTCCTGATTAAGGATACCTATGCCCAAATGATTGAGAACGGTAAACTCCATTCTTATTGCTTTTTGCAATCGAAAACTTATCCGAATATAGTGTATGTTGGATTGCGCGATGGAGTTGGTGTAATTCGTATTTATAAAGGGACTTATAAACTTATTGGGAAACTTGAAGGAACCACAGGTGAAGTATATACATTAACCGAGGATACAAATGGGGACTTATGGTATACTGAACGTTATAAAGGCGTAGGTTTTGTAGATGTAATTAACCCTTACCAGCTAATTCATGAGAGGCCTTTTAGTTATAGTCTTCCGAATAAACCTAAATGCGATGATATTTCTGTAGTATTGATTGATGGACATGTTAAAGTTTCATCGGAGGGTGGTTTGGCGAGATTCGAAATGTCTAAAATGGAGTTTGTTCCAGACTCTTCATTAGGTGTTGAGTTTGTTGATGGATCAACTGGAATTAGAATATTTAATCAAGACTTTCGTGGGAATATTTGGTTTGAGGCTTATAAGTATGCTCCGAATAGATGGTTGGAGCGAGCTGTTAAATACCCTAATAGTATTTACCGGAGGGAACCTGCCCAGTTCAGAACCATTCCTGAAACAATATTTTTTGATGTTTATACCGAATCGGATAATATTACGTGGATTGCGGCTACCGATGGTCTGTTTCGTTTCGATGGTCGGTTTGATGTCGATAATAAGAAAATTCTGAAGGTCTTGATTCGTCAGGTTAATGCTAGCAAATCCAGTAAAATATACAATGGGGCAACATTTTCGCCAAGTTCTCAGAGCGCCTTTCCTGGAAATGTAGTTGCTCATGAATCCGACATTGTTGAGTTACCATATCGCTATAATTCTCTATCTTTTTCATACTCATCGCCATTTTTTGGGCAACAGCAGCGTTTAATGTACAGTTACTATCTTGAAGGGTATGACGAAGGTTGGAGCGATTGGAGTTATAGTCAGAGTAAAGAGTATACAAACCTACCATTTGGTTTTTATAAATTCCATGTTAAAGCAAAGAATTTATTTGAGGTTGAGAGTCCGTCAGTGAATTACATGTTTCGGATAAGTAAGCCTTACTACTTACGGTGGTATGCACTTGTGCTTTACTCTTTAATAATAACAATGATAGTGTGGTTTGTGGTTTACTTGAATACCAGAATACTTCGTGTATCGAATATAAAATTGCAGCAATTAGTTGATGTTCGAACGAAGGAATTAGTTAGGTCGGAGCAAATTCTTCTTGAGAAAAACTTGGAATTGCAGCATCAAAAGGAGGAGATACTTGCTCAGCGCGATGAAATGCAAGATCAGAATAAGCATATAAATGCTAGTATTCAATATGCAACAACCATTCAACAGGCAATACTTCCTGATCTTTCTACTTCTTTTGAGGGATTATTTGAGCACTTCTTGATTTATCTTCCAAAGGAGTTGGTTTCTGGCGATTTTTTCTGGGTTTCTCAATCGGGTACCAAAGGGAAGAAAACCGAAAAGTTATTTGTGGCCGTTGTTGATTGTACAGGGCACGGAGTGCCAGGGGCATTTATGTCGCTAATAGGAAGTAGATTGCTTAACGAAATAGTTAATGAGCGAAAAGTACACAATCCTGCGGCAATTTTAACAGAGTTGAGTAATGCTGTGAATGTTGCTTTAAGGCAAGATGTTAGCGAAAGTTTCGACGGAATGGATGTTTCGTTGTGTATGATTGAGCGCAAATCCGACGATCTTTATATCGTTACTTTTGCTGGTGCAAACCGCCCCTTGTTTTATTACTCTAAGGGTGATGAGAGAATACAAACACTTAAAGGCAATCGGAAATCTATTGGTAGTGTTCTTCCCGATGTTGAGGCTGAATTCACTAACTGGAAAATAACCATGCGGCCAGGAGATATGCTGTTTATGTGCACCGATGGCTTTACCGATCAGAATAACGCATTTAAGCGCAAGTTTACCACCTGTAGGTTTCATACATATTTGCTGACAAATATTGAAAAACCAATGGACGAGATTGCTAGAGCACTCGTTGCAGAGTTCGACGAATTTAAAGGTGATGAGCGTCAGCGCGATGATATTACCGTGCTTGGAATCAGATTATAAGAATTATTTCATAACTTCAAATAAATCCATTTACCATGCAAATAAGAAAAATTAATATTGTGCTAATTGCACTTTTACTCTCTTTTGTTGCCTGTAAAGTAGCTACAGAGCCTAAAGAAGAGTTAATTGGACCTAATAAATTAGTTGATCCAAAAGGGTTACTTACGCCTGAAGTTCTTTGGTCGTTTGGTCGACTAGGCGAAGTTGCGGTTTCGCCCGATAATAAATTTATTGCCTATACGGTTACTTGGTTCTCAATTGACAAGAATAAAGGTAATAGCGAGCTGTTTGTTATGAGTGCCGATGGATCAAATAAAAGTCAGTTAACATTCACCAACACTCATGAGTATAACCCTTTGTGGGTAAATGATAATACTATCGCATTTCTTTCGACCGAAGGGGGAGTCTCCCAGATTCGGACAATAAATCGTGATGGTTCTAATCTGAAAAAGGTTGATGGTTTTTCAGAAGATATAAACGGATTTAAACTTTCTCCAAATGGGAAAAAACTTCTATTCATTGCAGAAGTTAAAGTTGGAAACGATGTCGCCGATATTTATCCGGACTTACCTAAGACCAGCGGCATGATTATTAATGACTTGATGTATAGGCATTGGGATACATGGGAAGATAGTTTATTCAGCCATGTATTTGTTGCTGATTTTAGTATGGAGAAGATCGAAAATATAAAAGATATTATGCCCAACGAACCTTACGATGCACCTTTAAAGCCTTTTGGAGGAATGGAGGAAATTTCGTGGAACTCCGATGGTACAGCAGTCGCCTATACTTGCAAGAAGATGTTGGGCAAAGAGTATTCATTTAGCACCGATTCGGATATCTTTTTGTACAGTTTAAGCTCTGGCGAAACAAAAAACCTAACACAGGGAATGGTTGGCTACGATAAACAACCGGTTTTTTCTCCTGATGGTAAGAAAATGACATGGATATCGATGGAGCGTCCAGGTTTCGAGGCTGATAAGGAACGTTTGTTAATGTTGGATTTTGAGACTGGTGAGAAAATTTATTTAACCAAGAATTTCGACTATTCTGCTTCAAACGTAATGTGGACTCCCGATAGTAAATCGGTTTATTTTATCTCTGGTGTAGAGGCTACTTATCAAATTTATAGAATGGATATTGCCGATCAAAATCCAGTTGCTATAACCAAAGGGTTACACGATTATCATTCAATTGCATTTCTTGGCGAGAATTTGGTTGGAAGCAAAGTGTCGATAACCAAACCTGCTGAGATATATAGTATTGATGCAAAATCGGGAGATGAGGTTGAGTTATCTTTTATCAATAAGGATTTGTTGGCCAAAATTGAAATGCCAAAAGTAGATCGTCGTTGGGTGAAATCGACTGATGGAAAACTCGTTCATACTTGGGTAATACTTCCGCCAAATTTTGATAGCACTAAAAAATACCCCGCATTGCTTTACTGCGAAGGAGGACCTCAAAGCGCAGTAAGTCAGTTCTGGAGTTATCGTTGGAATTTCTCCATTATGGCATCG
>WBUV01000216.1 GCA_008933525.1 Bacteroidales bacterium
AGATGAAACAACCTTCTTTCACTCCAATTATGGGGTTACTCTTTCTCGATAGAATCGACCAATTTCTTTACATTATCCCATCGCTTTCCGTCCATTTTAGGGCCAAGAACCTCTATAACGTGTCCAGATAATACCGCGCCAATTTGTCCACATTTATGCAAAGGAAGATTCTTAATTAGGCCATAAATGAATCCTGAGGCGTAAAGATCGCCAGCCCCTGTGGTATCGATACAATCTACATCAATAACACCAACACTGACTTTTTCTTCACCGCGTTTAATCAACGAACCCGATGAACCCAACTTAACAACTGCGATAGACACCATACTGCCAAGTATATCCAAAGATTCCTCCGGTGATTTTCCTGTAAATGCTTTAGATTCCTCCTCGTTGGCGAAAACAATATCAACATATTTCTCAATGATTTCTTTCAAAAACTCACGGTTATCCTCAACTACATTGTAACTTGCCATATCGAGCGATATTTTTAGACCCTTTGAATGAGCAATCTCAACCGCACGGCGAATTAAATCGTGGTTTTGAACTAAGTAGCCTTCAATGTGGAAGTATGAGTATCCCTCGAACATTTCCTGCTTTAAATCTTCGGCTGTCATTTCGATTGCGGCACCAAGGTAAACAGCAAACGTTCGCTCTGAATCTGGACTTACCAGAGCTAATGCTCTACCCGACTCTGCTTTACCTTTTAGCATAATTGGGTTGATATTATTTTTACGCATGTCGGACTCAAAAGCACTCCCAAAGGTATCGCTTCCAATTTTGCCAATAAATGCAGTATTAACACCTAAATTTGCCAAGCCGTGAATAGTGTTAGCAGCACTACCTCCAGCAGCTAATGTTTGTGGAATATGTTTGGTGTGCTCAACAGCTTTTTGCATAAATACCTCGTCAACCAATTGCATACTACCCTTAGGTAATCCAAGTTGATCAAGTGTTGACTCATTGTTCAATTTGGTCATGATATCCACAAGGGCGTTTCCTAATCCAAGAACTTTACTCATAGTTGAAATTATTTATTTGGTTGAAAGTTAGAAATCTTTCGAATGATTGCCAAGAAAATCGGGTTAAAAAGAAAAGCCCCGATTCTCATCGGGGCTTGCTCCTCATCTAGGACTTGAACCTAGGACCCCCTGATTAACAGTCAGGTGCTCTAACCAACTGAGCTAATGAGGAGTGCTGTTTTCTTTAGCGGTGCAAATGTAATATATTTATTTTATTCGTTCCAAATATTTTTTTAAAAAATTTACATTTTTTCCGTATCCTGCTGCTATACAACTACATTCTGTGGTTTATTTTTTAACCAGCATCGAATATTTTCAAGTACAATTTCTGTCCTTCGATCAATTGCCTCGGTTGTTGCATATCCAATGTGAGGCAGTAGTATTGTGTTAGGAACGTTAAGTAAAGGATGGTCTTTTTCGATAGGAGGTTCATTTTCGTAAACATCCACCGCTGCTCCTGCAATCAATCCGCTCCGAATAGATTTAGCCAGTGCACTATAATCTACCAAAGTACCCCTAGCAGTATTTATAAGAACTGCATTCTTCTTCATTTTGCTTATCAACCCTGAATCAACTATGCCAATGGTTTTGGTTGTAGCGGGAATATGAAGCGACACAATATCGGCAGCAGAAAAAAGTTCTTCAAGATCGACCAGCGTTACATCTTCAACTTCTTTGGGAGTTCGTGTGTAGGCAATAACTTTACACCCAAATGCATTGGCAAGTTGAGCGACTTTTTCGCCAATTGCGCCTAAACCAACAATTCCAAAAGTTTTCCCATGAAGTTCTCCACCCAGAAAACCTTCACGAGTTCTTCCGATTCTTGTTGAAGAATCAAGCTCCACCACTTTTCGGATCAATGAGATTGCCATGGAAATGGTTAACTCTGCAACCGCAGAAGTGCTGTAGCCTGCAGCATTACAAACGGTTATGTTTTTTTGTTTGCATTGCTCCATAGGCAGATGGTCGACACCAGTGAACGCAACGGAAATCATTTTAAGTTTTTCAAGATTGAGAATTGTAGCAGAGGATATTGGCTGGTTACTTAGAGCAAGTATGTCGGAGTCCGCAATCCTTGCATGCAATTCGTCTTGATCGACATTTGGTTTGTCGTAGTACACCACATTGTGACCTTTTTGTTGCATTTCGTAGGCGAACTCTACTTTTTTGTTATTCGACATCCCTATTGGTTCTGCAAATACAATTTTCATGTTTTCTGATTTAAAATTTGGAATACTATATTATTCAACAATAAATCGCCAGGGTATATTGGCCCAGTATGAACCAGCGTAATCAACTCCAATTCGGGGCGTAGTCGTGAATTCTGGTGAAAAGCCAATATCTTCAATCCATATTCGAGACGATTCCATTAAGTTTTCAGCATAAAAACTCTTGTCGATCTGAAGATGCTTGGTTAATCGGCCTGGGCCCGAATAGTCTGTAATGCCTCTAATCAAAACTGCTTCAGGTACACCCTCAACAGATGTTACTACATTGAGCATCCAGTACATTCCATAGATAAGGTAAACATAAACCAATCCGCCTTGCATAAACATAACCTTGTTCCGCTCCGTTTTACCCTTGCTTGCATGGCAGGCCAAATCGTCGATCCCTTTGTATGCTTCAACTTCGGTAATTAAATGATTTAATTTAATACCATTGGGCAAAACTCGCACCAGTTGTTTCCCTAGTAAATCTGGGGCAACAAGTAAAACATCGCGTTGGTAAAAATCAGCCTTTAATCGATTCTGATTCATTGTTACTTGTAGAAAATGAACACCCAAAAATAAACAATGAACTGAATATGGCAGCGAAGGATATTCCAATATGTGTTTCGAATGTATCCTCTATGAGCATCGAAACCATTATCAGCACAAAGAAGTAAAGGGGTAAAAAGTGTTTGTGTTTTTTTGTTGAGAGGAATGGATAAAACATCGCAACTAAAAATAGAATTAAACCAATTAATCCTGCTCCAACCCATACTGTGAGATACTGATTGTGTGGCATATATCTCAATTCAGGGGAAAGGTTAATGTTGTACTCTTCGTAGTAAGTATTAAGAGAACTCATTATATCGCCCCATCCAACACCAAGCCAAAGATTTTTTTTAATTGCATGCAAGGCCGATTTTATGTAGGTTAACCTCTGAACTATAGAACTGTGACCAATTGAGCCTTCGTTCCTGTACGATTCCAGTTCCCATAGAATCTGGTACAATTTCAAATCTAGTCCAAACCCCTTATTTTTATATAGAATGCTCGTTGCCCCGCTCTCTATAAGAGCTACATCCAAAGAGTCGAGTTTACTAACTCCAACGGAATCCTTCGTTAAACCAAGCGAGGTTAAGTAACGAATTAGGGTTTGATTTATGGGTTGACCATTTTTAGTTTGACCATCAAAATTGGACTTGCTCCTTTTGTTCCACTCGTTAGTTAGTTCAGAATAAGAAATGTTGATATACAATAAATTTCCGTTTTCGTAGACTAAGCGTAAGGTGTCGTGCTGGTAAGGATTTCCGTTTTGAGTTTTTTCCGGCAGGTTTTTAAGATCGATCAAGTTTCTGGTATAAAACCTATCAACCTTGTGCATGAATATTGATATCAGTATAAAAAGAAACGATAACCCAAATGTAAGCAATACAAATCGCTTAATTGTACCCGATGATTTATAGTAATACCAAGTAAAACCTAGAGCAACTAATAGAAAGAGCATTACAAATCCAGTTAGTGCCTGAAGGATAAACAGGAACGTAATTAGCCAAACTATTACCATGATTAACCCAACGCGTAGGGATAAATTCCCAACGCGCTCTATAATAGTGAAGTGAATAAGTATGGCTATAGCCAAACAGATCATTAGTGCAAAACGGATATGCGAAATGAATTTTGATATTTGACGAACATCGATACTTTGATCATTGCTTGAGTGAAAATAATAATGTGTACTAATTAGAGTGCCAACTAATACAGACAGTACAAATAATGCTAAGAGAACCTTAAACTCTTGTTTATTGAGGGGCTTGCTAAGAGCAATAACTGGCGGAATTAATAAAAATGGAAGCCAGAGTCGAAGTTCTTTAATCGCATAATTAGTATTTGTCGTGTAAAAAAAGCTATAAAGAACTGGTAAGTAAATAATTAATGCAACCCAAAGCGCTCTATTGTTTTTTAATGAAGTGTACTTATAGCTCCAATTCCCCTCAAGAATAAAGTTGATGGTTAAAGTAAACAATCCAACGCTTACCACAAAAACCGAAAAAGGCAAAGAGCAAAGTATAATGGCAAGTGCCAAATTATAAATCAAGCGGTGTAGTTTCGAAGAGAAAATCATGATTATTAGTTTTTTATTCGAAATTTTGGGGGTGAAATAGAATGCTAAAGTAGCAATTATAAGATTTTAAATTCACAACGATCATCATAGAAATCGGTCTATTTCGTTAAAAACTTCAGGATTACTGGGTCGCTTAGCGTTTTGAATTATCAGCCTACATTCTTTGTCGAAAACCATGAAATGAGGTATAAGATCGACCTTTAACTCCTCCAACTGTATAGATGATTGTGAATTTGTAGCGAAGTAGTAGTGGATTTGATTGTTCTTCTCGAATTTTGCTTTTATTTTTTTCCAACTTGTCATGGTGTCGAATACTACCACGTTCATAAAAACAACATCCTTGCCTTTGTAGTATTCGTGGAGTTTTTCCGAATTTGCCATTTCTTCTCTGCAGGGAGCACACCAAGGAGCCCAAAAGTCGAGGTAAATAACTTTTCCCTTGTGCGTTGCAATTGCTTCGTTAAACGTCATCGACTTTCCATTTGAATCAAACAGAAGCAAATTGGTAGTATTTTCCAAATCAATTTTGTTCCGGTCTCGAATTGTTTTTGCTTTAATAGTATCGTTGGTCAATTTAAGGTATTTAGAATAGTAGGCAATTTTGTCATCAACCTTAAAGTTCATACAAATCTCGTCAAAGCAATAAGCAAGAATAACAGCCTTGCTAAGAGGAGGAACCGATTCGTCGGCTGCAATATTATCGAAAATTGTTCTGTAATCCGAAAATCGACTATTCGATGTGGTGTATTGCACTACACCCTCTTTGTTTGTTTGATTGTATAAATATCCATTAAGTAGATTTTGATACTGGAAGTTGTATACAAACTTGTCGTTTAACACAAACACTTCTGATTTATCCTCGGTATCTTTTTTAGGCTTTGATTTTTGAAACAACTCCATAATTCTTCCTTGCGCGGTAATTATGTTTAACCTATTGGTATAGAACTCTAAGTAGGTAGAATCAATAATTCCTGAAGCTTCCAAAGAGTCAAGTAGTTCAGAAAAATTATTGATATACTTCTGATGCTCAACCAAAATTGAATCAAAATCGATATAGTTCACCTCCATATCGTGAAACACTTCAAGCATTTCTTTTGACAACTTGTTGCTTTTCTTTTTGACGAGGTAAGCCAACCCAAAGTCCATATTATTCAGTATACTTTGAGGTTCGAAACCGTAGTTTACAGTTCGGTTTTTTACATTGAAGTTGAGATTATACATCTCCGTAAGACTGTTCGACAATTTACTGGTTAGCAAAGGAAAGTTAGATAAATCGTAGTTAATAATTACCGTATCGCCTTGTTTTAAGAGGAACTCATGCCGTTCAATTCCCTTATACTTATGCGATACAATTATGTGACTTTGACCAAAACAAGGAATTGTAAGAGTATCTCCATTAGGCGATGGATCAAAATTCTCGAAAAGGCCATTTTCCCCAATGTACTTTAGAGTTGCATGGTTATACTGACCTGTGTAGGATCCGCTATTGAAGTAAAACCATTTTTGATCGGGAGGGTTGTTGAAAATAATCACCACAGAATCGGCTAAACTATTGTCACAAACTTTTGAGGAATTGCAGCTGGGAAAGAATGCGATTGTTAAAAGCAGGATAAAAATGTTATTTTTTCTCATGTTTGAGGTGCAAGTTAGGGT
>WBUV01000217.1 GCA_008933525.1 Bacteroidales bacterium
ATTGTGGGTGTAGGAGAACGAACCGTTGGCGTTTAGGGTCAACGACCCGTTTGTAGTGCTGCTCACCAAGATGGCATTTAGGCTGCTTCCCTCCGCGTCGGAGTCGTTGTCAAGCACCCCTGCCGCAGCGATGTTAAGTGTTTCGCCCTCGTTCACGGAGTAGCTGTCGGCAACGGCGACAGGCGCATCGTTGGCTGGATTAACGGTGATGGAAACGGTCACGGTGTTGCCATCCATTTTCCCATCGTTAACTTTATATGAGAATTGGTCTAATATTGTTTCAGAACCATTGTGAGTATAGGTGAATGATCCATCTGAATTTAGAGATAGAGTTCCATTTGTTACATCAGATATGAGTATGGCTGATAGTGTATTCCCTTCTGTATCTGAATCGTTGCTTAGTACACCAGATGCGGCATTAATATTTATAGTAGCACCTTCATTTAAACTGTAATTGTCAGATATTGCAGTTGGAGCATCGTTTACATTTATAATAGCAGAATTGGTTAGGTTAACAATACAGTTTCCATTATCTGCGTTAAAAGTAATTGAGTTATCTCCGGTAGATAAGAATGTAGAGTTTATAGAAATGTTAAGGTTGTTTCCGTCTCCAGTTGCGGTTCCAACTTGGGTAGATCCAATAAATGCTTTGTATAGAACCCCGTTTTGTGACGATAGAATCGTGATAGTTCCATTCTCGCCTATATTAACATTACTTCCATTGATTGATAATGATTTAGTTGGCTCGCTTAAAACAGATATTTCAAAAGGATCTGATGTGTTAGTACATCCCTCTTTTGTCACTAATAGAGTATAGTCATTACCCGAGTTTGCTGATGTTACTCCAGAAAGGGTTAGAACTTTGCTTGAACCTACTGTTGTTGTTCCTTTTTTCCAAGTATAAGTTGTCGCTACAGTTTCTGTTGCACTTAAAGTAATTGTCTGTCCTTCACAGGCGAATGGATCTCCAGCGAAAGATGTTAATGGAGAGATTGATACTGTAAAATTGTTAGATTGAGTACATCCATCTTTGCTTACTGTTAGGGTGTATGTTCCTGTTTTAGAAGCATTCATGCTTGCAACAACCAAGTTTCTGGATGTGCTTAAAGTTGTACCATTGAATTCCCAACTGTAAGTAGCACCAAGTTCTTCGGCTAATAAATCCAAATTTACTCCAGCACAAACAGTTGTATCACCCTGGATTGAAATAGAAGGTCCAATATATAATGAGAAACTATTGATGGTTTCAGTAATTCCATCGTTAACTTTTACATAAATAATTGCTGTTCCTGAAGCATCTGTTTTTGGTGTGATGTTCAGTTTCCTGTTTGCACCAGTTCCGCTTACTGATATTCCGCTGTTATCTACAATAAGAGTATTGTGAGAGTATGCAACTACATTAAGATTTTCAACAGGAGTTTCAGCATCACCAACAGTGAATGGTAAGTCAACTAGAGAAGTGTTTGTACAGATTTGCTGGTTGGCAATTGCCGAAATGGTTGGGTTTGTATTTACTTTTAGGTAAACAGTCTCATTGGCCGAAGCGTAGTAAGTTCCATTTGTTGCATTATAAAGGAATGTGGATTCTCCGTTCCATCCAGCATTTGGAGTAAAGGTTATGTTCCCCAAATTGGCAAGTGGAATCACTTGGTTTGCTGTAATGTTAACACCCGATAGTTTAAGTGTGCCATTGGTAGGTAGAGTTGCAATCTTTACACTATTTAGTGATATTTTATTTGGGTCGAAGAATTTTGAGGTGAAATCTGACTGAGTAAAAGTAATATTAGTGTTTATAGCTCCACTTTTGTAGATATCACCAATAAGAGGTGCCGCTCCGTTTGTACATTTTGTAGCGCTTGTTGAAACTGTAAAAGGGATAGAGGGTAATCCTAAATCTATAGCATTGAACCAAGAGTTCATGGTGTTGTTATTTCCGTTATCCCATAATCCATTAGCACCATAGTAGGTCCAGATTCTTGGAACTCCTGCATTTATTTTTAGTTGGGATATAGATGTTTCATTCATCGATCCATTATTATCGCCCCATTCGCCGCTTGAATAAATTTGAGAGTCGTCCCAATAAATGGTTGGGCCTAGTTTATTGAATGGTCTTATAGATGATGTTTCAATGCCGCTTAATGCTTCTACGTCGTATACAGGGAAGTGTGCAGGTCCTCTTCCAAGGAAAGTTGCGGATGCGGAAAATGAGCCGTCACCGGCAACATCTCCATTATCTTTTTTGAAGTCCCAGTTAACGTAGTTAACACCTTCTTTAATATTTACCCATAATGCTCTATCATTTCCATCGGTTGTGTATATGCCATCATTGCTAAGATCCAATAAAATTGTTGTGAAACCCGATATGTTTGATTGAATTTTAAATGTTGCAATACTTGGTTCAGTGCAGCCAACAGCATTTTTTTCTAAATTAATTGATCCTGGAGCAATATTTAATATTTGTGGAGTTCTGTTGTAGTCGTAGTCATAAATCATTGTACCCTCCAACCAAACTTTTACTGTAGGTGGAGGGAGTTTTGTTCCTACAAAAACAACATGGTCTGGGTCGTTAAGGAAAATCCTATACTCCCCAATGTTAGAGTAAGAACTATTTCTACTTTGTGCTTTTTCAATAGGGTTAAGCCCTGCTGTATTCACAACTCCGTATGAGTTTACTGAGAAAGAGAACACATATGGGTACATGCTATACTTTATTTTATTTACAAACTCATCGGATGTAAATATGTAAAACTCTGTATTTAGAGGATATTGGGTATAGCTTGTGGTTGTCATGTTCCATTTGTATGACCAAAGCCTACCTGCAGGTTTATTGGGCTCACCAGGGTTTGTAACCACGTTGCCTGAAGCATCGGTGACTGTTGCATCGAAATATCTTAAATCTAATGATGTACTTACAGCAATGTAATGATTTCCTGTTTGAGTTGCAGTAACAATTATTGGTGTGTATCCATCGGCGTTGGAGGTTTGAACCCCATTCAGCCATACTCCCTCGGGTCCGTATACCGCTTCGTTGTACGAAGCAATATAGCCTGTGCCTGATGTAGGAATTGCTGATGCTGCTCTAAGGATTGTCCCATCAGGGTTGTATACTCGAAAATTGGATGTTGTACCATCGTTTTTTCGCATTCCTAAGTAGAGTTTTTCGCCTGCATTCATATATACATTTATACGTTCTTCCGCTACTGCAGCATATACAGGCATTGTTATATATAAACGATCTGTTGAACTAGGCATAAATTGTTTTGTGCCCTCTCCTAATATCCTGTTTGATGATAAGAGAAGAATTGTTACCATTAGAAGTAGTAACCTTGCTTTTTTTGCTCTAATTGAATGTATCATATTGATTTTCATTTATTTCTATTATGGAGATTCTATGCAATTATACAATTAGCAGAAAGTTTTGTTCTAAAAAACAGGTTAGCAAAAGGTTAACAATCCAGCGGTGTGGTGACAAGCGGACGATTTATGTTGATGAATGATCTTTGATTTGGTGTAAACACAAGTTTGCATTAAGAAGAAAAGCACGAATACTATTCGTGCTTCAACAAGGGTTGCTTTTTATTCTAGAATGTTGCCAAAAACGACTCGAGGTTTTGTTCAGTGTTGAGATTTAGTTTTTTTCGTAGCCGCGAACGGGAAACTTTTATGCTTTCAGGGTTTTGGTTTAGTAACGAGGATATGTCTTTTATGCTCATTCCAAGACTTATTAGTCCGCAAAGTTTTGTTTCTGCTGGGGTTAAGTCGGGGAATTTTTCGAATAGGTTTTTGTTGAAGTCTGGTTTTACATTGTGGAATGCAATGCTGAACTGATCCCAACCGCTAGTTCGGATTTTTTCCTCTAAAAGTTCAATAACATTATCTAACGCAATATTTACATCTGCAATAGAGGTTGATTTTTCAATTATTTGTTGTAGTTGATTTTTTATATCAATGTTGAACTCATTATTTCTTGTGAGATTTAGAGTAATTTCCATTAACTCGTGGTTTTTCTGTGCAATGCTTTCTCGGTGATATTTTGAGATTAGCAACGCGGAGTTAATTCGAGCTTGAAGTTCAATGGGATCAATGGGCTTTCGAAGAAAGTCGACAGCACCAGCATCAAGTGCAATTTTTAGATTTTCGGAAGTTATCATTACTCCCGAGGCAACTACAAATGGAATGTCCTTAGTCGATTCAAAACTTTTAACGGTTTTCATAAATTCAATACCATTAATTTCAGGCATATCCCAGTCGGTGATAATTAAATCTGGAATAACCTTTTTTGCAATTTCAACAGCCTTGATACTAGAGTTTGACTGGTAAAGAGTGTACTCAGGATTTGAGCGTTGAAGATGCAACACAATAATCTTAAGCGATTCAATCAGGTCGTCAACTATAAGTATTTTGTAGTTGTTCATTTTTTAAGGTTTAAAAGATCGGTGTATTTTTCCTGTTGGCAAAGTAATACAGCATCAGTTACTTCCGATACCCAGTTTTTTATATTGGGGCTTTCAAATGTATTTAAATTATTCAAAACATTAAGAATGTCGGATACTTGATACACTTCAAAGTTCTTGAGTGTGTCAATATATGGGAGAATATCTTTAATGTCGTTGCTGTCTAAGACATACTCGTTTTGTTGATTTTGCGTAACAGTTTTTATTGTTGATTGATTAATTTGATTTTTGTCTGGAAGAGGAATGCTAATGGTGAAAGTAGAACCCTGCATCTCCACCGATTCAACGGTGATGCCTCCTCCATGCGATTTTACAGCAAGTTTGCAGAAGTTTAGTCCAAGTCCAGTAGACATAATTAAACTATCAGTTTGCGCCTCAGCTTGGAATCTGTCAAATATCGTTTTTATTCTATCTGCTCTTATTCCAGGGCCATTGTCTTTGATCGATATTTTAACAAACTCGCCATTTTCAATTTCAGTTGATACTTCAACAATTCCTGCAATTGGTGAAAATTTGATAGCATTGGTGAGTATATTCACCAAAACTCTGTGCATTATGCCTTTGTCAATATCAACTTTTATGGTCTCAATAACTTTAGTTTTGAAAACTACATCGCGCATTTTTCCTAAAAACCGGACATCGTTTATGGCGTCCTCAATTAAATCTTTTAGGTAAACATCAACTTTTGATATATGCATTGTTGTGTTTTCATACTTGTATACATCCAGCATATTCATAACCAGATTGTTCATTTCACGTCCAGCTTCGTGAATAATCTTGTCTTTTTCGGGGATGTCATTCATTACCGATGCGTTTATGATAGTATTCAGCGGATTTTTTAAATCGTGAACAATCATATGCGTCATACTATCCTTAAACTTGCTGAGACTTATAATTTTTTTATTTGTTTCTTTCAACACTAGCGCTTGTTTCTCAATCTTCGATTTTTGCATCAAAACTTCCCGAGTTCGTTCTTCCACTTTCTTCTCGAGTTCAATATTTATGGATCTTAATTCTTCGGTCAGTGCTTCTATAGTCGAAAATGAGTTTGAGAATCGCTTTGAAAGGGTCATTGCATTCACAAAAACAATAATAAAAAGACCGAAAGGCATTAAAAAAACTGTGTTTAAAACCTTATTGTAGAAAAGAATATCGTTTATTGAAATGGCAAAAAGCATGAAGTAACCAAAAAGCATAAATAGAGCATCGTCTCGCTTTCTAGTCACGGCTTTGATGAGTCCAATAAGAATTAAGATAGCAGTGAGCGCGACGATTCCTTGGTAAAGTATTGGTGTATATGAGAAAATTTTTACAGGCGTAAATAGTATGCTTGCAATAACTATTGCGCTAATAATGTTTACAGTCTTTTCGTATAATTTCGATAAATCTTCAGGGTATAGCCTCCGAACAAACATGTAGAATAGAGGGATAACCATAGTGTACGATAGATATTCTATTCTAATCATTACCTCCCAGTTTATTAGGGGAGCAATCTCGTAAATAACTTTTTCGCCAGTAGTCGCAATTCTTAGGAGAATAAGAAGGCA
>WBUV01000218.1 GCA_008933525.1 Bacteroidales bacterium
ACCTACCCTACCGCTAGGGCGACGACGTTTAACGCGACTTTTTATCAGCCTACTTCTATTCCGAAAGCTGGTTTTAAGAATACGTGTTTGTGCGCTCAACGCATAAGTGCTTGGCGATTCTGAATAACCTGCCCACTGTTGACGCGCAGTTAGGTTGATTGCAGTTACACCCTCGGCTCCGGCAACTGCGGGATTTACCAAATACGCATCGAGCATATACTGACTGTATAGCGCCTGCTGCTGTGCATTAACCTTTGTGGTTAAACACAGTAAGCCTGCAACTCCAATCAACCCTATGTGCCTTAATGTTTTCATTTTCTTTCGTTTAGTCCATAGAAAAATCCATTGACCTTGTTATTTAAAAGTGCCTTGAGTACTTCGAGTGCCTAGAATACTTAAAGTACTTTCGAACTACTATCTTTCTTTCAACTCTAAGTACTTTAAGTTCGTTTTTTAACTCTAAGTACTTCTTCTACCTAATAATAGTTACGCTACCCTTGTACTCAAACTTCTTATCGCCTACGGTAAATATTATAACATAGTGATACGAATCCATTGGTAACTCTTTACCTCCAATATCCTTACCGTTCCATGGCTTATAAAGACCTTGCGATTTCCAAACTAATCGACCCCAGCGGTTAAATACCTTTACATCTACATCCTCGAGGTATTCAATAACGCTTACGTAATTTCCATCAACATCCTTGGTGGCGGGGAACTCCCATTTATCGTTGAATCCATCGCCATTAGGTGTAAACGCTGCGGGTATTTTAAGATTGCTATAATCCGCCGATTTTACAATAACTGTATCGGAACCCTCGCAACCATTAATATCTGTAACAATTACCCAAATAGTTTGATCGCCAGCAAGACCATCCACAGTAATCTGCGATGTTATTGCACCTGTGCTCCAATTATAGTAGTTTAGGTCAGGATTGTAAACATCAAGTGTATAGGTTTGGTTTCCAAAAAGGAAAGTATCGCGCCCTAGCGAAACGGTTGGCAAGTCGTACACAACTAAGTTCGTGCTATCGTACGAACAGTTGTAAGTATTATTAACTAAGCGAACAGTGTATGTCCCCGCATCGCCGGTGTAGTATATTTGGTTTGTATTCAGATCCTGCCACATATAGTTAAGGAATCCACTTCCGGGATCAAGTGTGGCAATACCACCAAAACAAACTCCCATATTATCATTCAGGTTGTTTGATATTGGTATAAAAATTTCTGGAGTATTAAGAACAATATTTGAGGTGAATGGTGCTCCTGTACAGCCATAACTTGTATGCTCGGTAACTGTTAAGGTATAAATCCCTCCTTTAAGCCCTTCGCCCCAGGTGATATCAACAGAATCGCCTCGAGCCAAAAGTGTATAGGTTGATGCGGGAAGAATATTCCCATCGGGATCGGTAATAACCCAATCGAAATCCGAAATACCATTAAAACCTTTAACGCCGTAACGCTCGGTAGTTCCCACGCAGGCCATTGGCAAATCCTGAGCCAACAAACTGCTAGTAACCCCAAGGGTAAAAAGTAAAACTAAGGAAAGTAATATTTGGGTAAATTTTCTCAACACGTTGTTCCTTTTCAATAAAATCTCCTACAAAATCTGTCTTTTCTTTTTTAAACCCTGACAGGGGTTTAGGCCTGTCAGGGTTGGAAAAATTAAATCATTACTTATTACTAGTAAGCAAAGTTATTAGCAATATGGTAGATAGGACCAGTAACAGGAGTTGGTAAAGCAACAATGTATTTCGCTACGTTTGCAGCAACAGCAGGATAATAACTGTAACTAGCATATGCGTTTGCAGCTCTTGCATTATTTCTGAAATCAATATAATCTGATTTACGAGAAATACGGCTGTTTACACCATCATAAGTTAAACGATAAACTGTAATCATATTGTTTTGTACTGGGTAATCTTGCGATGCAACCAATTGAGTACCTGCAGCAACAATAATAGGATTAGCATCAGATGGATGTGCTGTTCCGTTTTGACCATTAATATGAACAGTTGTTGTTCCTGTAATATCAGAAACAGAAGCATGTGCATCATTAAAAACACCAGCAGCATTTGGTAATTCACCTGCACCATCTAATCCGGTTACGTTAAATACTTCGTAGGTAACATTAAAGTTAAATGGATACTCTTGTAAAGCAGCATCAGCAGCAGGGAAAGTAAAGTCAATAGCAGTAGCATTATCATTTGCTACAGCCCAGCATGCTCTTTGGATAACATTATTTAAACCAAGCTCTACATTTGCACCAGTAACAGCAGCAGTTGGAACAGCAATTACATTAACACCCATGTATACAGGAACAGCAGCACAAACACCAGATGCAGGAGTTTCAGTAACCTGAATAACCTTATTACCTGTTGTTGCCCAGCTAATTTCAACATAGTTAGAGATACCGTTTCCATCATCAGTCGATGTTCCATCGCTATAGAATGGGGTTAGAGTACTACCCGCAGAAACCCATGCAAAATCAGAAACCACATTACTCACAATATCAGTAATAGGAGTGTATACGCCTGCAGCGGCACCTGTAACAGCTGTATAATCCCAGTTTGGGTTATATGCAGCCGATGGCCATACAAAGAATGGCATTGCTTTGCCAATAGTGATCTTATCGGTTGGAGCAGTAACTAAAGCATCTGCAGCATTAGTAATTGGAGTAGCGTTTGATCTTGCAAAATCTCCAACAGTTGCAGCACCACCGGCAGTCCACTGAGTTGAACCAGTGTTAGTTTGTGCAAAAACACCAGAAATTAAAAACATTGCGGTAAGTGTAGTCGCAATTTTTAAAAGTGTCGATTTTCTCATAGTATTAAAATTTAAAGTTTATAATTTAAAAAAGTTGTTTTTCAATTTTTTTGGCGAGGATAATTCGCCGGTATATATTAACTCTTTCAAACTCCACCCCTAGGGCGGTTGTTTGTTGTGATCGTTGTTCCTTTTCTTATTTTTATTACGATTTAGCATCGTTTAAAATTTTCAAGGTTCAGTTTTTAACAGTTTATCAACAACTAATACGAGGGGATGTTTGAAAGGTTATGAGCAATTATGGTTTTGAGGTTAACTAATTGACCAACGTTAAGTTTTACCCCACGAATGGTCTGTTTTGTAATGATTTGCCGATACAACAATTAAAGAACTTTTTTATAATCATAACCATAATATCAATTAAAATGCCAAAACACATATACTGCTGATTATTTGAATATTATATGCAATTACAGCTTGCTTTTTGTCCGATATCGGAAAGGTCTTATTGATTGGCTTGTCCGATATTGGAGTTTTTTAAACAACTAACTCTGTCGGAGCTAAAATCCTGACAGAGTTAAAGCTGATGATACAGCAATAGTTCAACTATACATTCCCAAAAAGTTAATACTCAATTTCTCTGTATCTTAAGTCTGCTGTACGGTAAATTTCATATCTAAACGCTAAAGATTCAATGTATTGCTCTTTTGCATTCAGTTTATTCTGTTCAATAATTCTCCCACTATTGTTGTACCTGTATGTATATATTAATGTTGTGTTACCGTTAAAATCTGATTCTACCTTCTTAATGTTTTGTCCTTTGGGGTTATAGGTGTAGGTGTAAATTTTATTCTCCTGTTTACCTCCAAAATATTTAACCAATAACCTTTCTGACTCCAATCTTCCTAAAGAATCATATTTTGGGGTATTCTTTAATTCCATTATTGAGTCCGATGTTACAAATCCTTTAACTGCCTTTACCTTTCTTTTTACCTCCTGCCCTTTAATATCATAGGTAAAGGTTTGAGTACATAACTTCTTTCCTTTGGAATCAGTAACAATTATTCTCGATGGTTTTCCATTATTTGTGTATTCGTATTTTGAAATTCGAACAACAACAGTATCTGTGTTAACTAGATTGTGAACAAACTCTTGGTCAACCTGCTTGTTAGAATTATAGGTGTACGTTTTTTTTGACTGAAACTTATCAGCCAAAAAAGCTACCGTTTTCATCAACTTACCATCATTGTAAGTATTCCAAGTATAACTTTCAATCTCTCCTGTTTCATAATTCAACTTTGTAGTTGTATGCATATTTCCTAATGAATCATAAAACTGCTGGCCAATCGCTCTAAATTTCGAAGTTCTTTTTCCATCAACAATCTCATACTTATTAGTCACAGTTATTCTACGAATTTGTTGTGATGGTCTATCCTGAGCAACTAAAAAACTTGGCAAAAGAATCAATGCCACTATAACCAATGCATACTTTTTCATGGTATTGTATTTTAACAAGAGGCAAATTAATAAAATTTAGTTGATAAATTTCTAAGATGTGGCAAAAAGAATTAGAACACAGATGACACGGATAAAACGGATAAACACAAATCTGTGAATTCTGTATTCCTATTTTCCAGCAGATTACGCAGAATAATTTGAACACGGATGACACTGATAAAACTGATTAACACAAGTATACTTTGCGCCATTGCGCCTTAGCGTTTAAACATTTGTGAAATTTTGTTCATTCTGTGTTTTTCTGTGGTCTATCCTTCAGGTAATTAAAAATTCCACTGAACCTTTAGGTACGCCAATTGACCAATGTTCTGGTACTCGGTATCGGATTTTCCTGTGAGTATCATTCCCGATAAGGTGATGTTAATATTGTCGGCGGCGGATACAGAAACAGCAGGAATTACAATTAAAGAGCCATCGGTTGGGTTTGCAATGGCCGACAAACTAGGTGTTATTAATGGCCCAAACTGTCCACTTACGCTGGCAAATAAGTTGTACTTGCCTTTGCTTAGCATCTTAGGGCTCGGAACAGTTGGTTCAAGCAAACTTATACTCCCGGAGTTTTTTGTTTTACCAAACGAATTGTACAGTCCACCTATCTGAGCATACCACGAACCACTAAAAGAGTAATCGGCCGAGAGCGATGCTATAACTCCATCGGTTTCGTTTGTTTTATCTAAGTAAGGCTTAAAGTAGGTTACCTCTCCCCTCAGCGCGGCATTGAGCAGATTGCCCGACCAACCCAATCCCGCAACCATATCGGTACGCATTTTTCCGCCCAAAAACTGAATATCGAACTCGTGGGTATTAAAGCGGTAGAGAAAACCCAGCGATGTGCTATCCCATGTTTCGGCTAACTGATAAACTCCTTCGGCAAACGAGGCTATTCCAGTGTAGTACTTTACGCTTACTGCATCGGTTCCGGGGCGCTCCGGATATTCGAGGTTGAAATATGAGTATGTGTTGAAAATATCGTTGGGATTCCAGGCCAAGTCCATTCCCCAGTTTACCCGTTGCCTACCAAGGGTTACTTGCCATGAGTTGAAATTTATGGTTGCATTGAGCCTGTCTAATGCTGTGTGTGCAATGTATGAATTCCCGCTACCCCAAAGGAACGATAAATCGAAATAGCCCATATCCTTATCGATGTACTTATCGTAATTGGGAATCATCTCTACAAAATCGCCATAAATAATGCGAGTCCGCGATTGTACATCAAATTTTAACCATTTAAGCGGATAGTAGGTTAACTGCAAGCGATTATCGAGCGTATTGTCCGATAGCCAAACGGAAGTATCGGGGTTAGGGATGAATACGTTTTGTAAATCTTTGATGTAGCCCTTGAACTCAACCTTTGATGAGTCCTGGGCTTGGAGATTGATGCTTGTGAAAAGCATGACTATAAATAACAATATTCCTACTGTTTTGTGACAAGTGACGGGTGACGGGTGACCAACATTACACAGAATGTTTTCACATCTAAATAGTTTCATTTATTTAAACTATAGTAATTTTTTTATAAACTCTTATAATCTCCCTCTTAACTTAGGATGCTATACTTTTTTACAAAAACAACGAACAACTATACACGAAACTCATCGGACTTTACCATTCCATCCTCCAATAGCACAATCCTGTGCGCCTTGCTTACAACACGCTGATCGTGAGTGGAGAAGATAAAGGTGACATCG
>WBUV01000219.1 GCA_008933525.1 Bacteroidales bacterium
GATGTTTAAGGGTAAAGTTGCTTTTATATCTTTGTTAACGAAAGTTAAAGCATTCTATGTAAAAAGTATTTCTATATCAAAAAATGTGAAATACAAAATTTACAGACTTGAAATAATATTAAAAAACAGATAATATCACAATGAAGAACAGCAAGAAGGAATTGTTGCGTGTCGGTGTATTTTACGACGGCAACTACTTTTTACACGTTAGTAATTATTACAACTATTTTCATCCGCGCAAAAAGCGTTTAAATATTGCAGGACTACACGAGTTTATTCGAAACTTAGTTGCTAAAGAAGAGGACACTGACCCACATTACTGTCAAGTAATAGAGGCTCACTTTTTCCGCGGTCGAATTAGCGCTCAGGAAGCAAGCCAACGTGGAAATCAACTATACAACGATAGAGTATTCGATGATATTCTAATGTCCGAGGGCGTTGTTACTCACTACTTACCAATTCGCCCAAGAGGTGGACGCAGAGAGGACAAAGGAATAGATGTATGGTTAGCCCTGGAGGCCTTTGAACAAACATTTTACAAACGTTTCAACGTGCTTGTGCTAATTACATCCGATGGCGATTATGTTCCGCTTATTCGTAAAGTAAACTCCCTAGGAACTAAAGTAATGGTGCTATCGTGGGATTTTGACTATACCGACGACCAAGGCCGCGATGTAACTACCCGTACATCGCAGGAATTGCTCCGCGAGGTAACTTACCCAATTGCAATGCACGATTTAATTAACTCTGGATTAAAAAGCAACGATAAACTGACTTCGAATTTGTTTACCGTTCAGGACTTTGGACAACCTCGTCCTGAAGTTCAGCCAATAGAAGAAACGTCAGATGAAGTAAAACAATCACGAATTCTGAAAATTAATAGCGGGTATGGTTTTATTCAATATCCACCTAACAACCTTTTCTTCCACTATATTGATGTTTTAGACGATGAGTTTGATGAATTAATTGAGGGCGATATGGTTGAATTCATTATTGTGAAAAACGATAAAGGTCAGGATGTTGCTAAAAACGTTAGAAAAGTTCCAGAGTACGATGTAAATCAATGGTAACATTATACATTAACAAACGCAAAGGGTGGTAAATTCCACCCTTTTGATTTACTACAAACCGCAGCCTCCACAACACGTCCCGCAGGAAGGCGTATGGTTATGAAAACTCCGTTGCCCTGAACTTTGCTTGAGCGCTCTGTACTCATCGCAAACAGCATTGCACTCAGGGCAATTTGCCAACATCTTGCTGCAAGGACCAAAAGCCGCATCAATCCACTCATTCTTAACACCAGTTGCCTCAAACTTGATATTGCAACTCTTGCATAAATAGGTTTCCATCGGTATAAATTAATTTGACATTAGTAATCGACCAAATTCTTTAGAATAACTTCCTTGTGAGGATTAAAATATCCAAAGTAAACGTGAGGGTACTCCCCTTTAATGCTATCCATAACATTTTTAACACCTATTGGTTCGCCAGTACCTTTATACTCAATTCTGTTGAATAGCCAATCGGGGTCAATGTTGAAGTTGCGCCATTGAATCATGCTGAGTTTTGTATCGGAAATCAACCCTTTTATAGCATCAAGTTCCTCCGGAGTATCGGTAACTCCAGGCATAACAAAGTAGTTAATAGAAGCCCAGCGTTTATAGTGCCTTGCTACCCGTAACGACTCAAAGGCGTCAGCCTGGGTAAAGTTAACAGGGCGAATGTACATATTGTACCATTTCTCCTGAGCCGAGTTCATACTCACCCTTATACTATCGAGCCCAGCCTTGAACAACTCCTCAACGGCCTGCGGCTTACTTCCATTAGTGTTTAGGTTGATTATTCCTTTGTTTGTTTTTGCACGAACGGCTTTTATTGCATCGCGCAGGAGTTCCCATTGCATTAGAGGTTCGCCCTCGCATCCCTGACCAAAACTCATTATGGCGTTTGGAGCATTCTCTAAGTGAGGAACAGTAAACTGCACTATTTCATCGACAGTGGGGACAAAATCCAACCGATGCTGGGTTTCGGAAATTGGCGATTCCTTTTTATCCTGTAAGGATATGCAGCCAACGCAACGGGCATTGCAACTTGGCGATGTTGGCACAGGCGCCTCCCACCTATTCATCACAAAGTTACGTGCAGCAGGACATAAGTAGCCAAAAGCACAATTCTCCACCAAATGATGAACCAAACGATTTTTCGGATATTTTTTGAGTATCTCCTTGCCTCGCTTAATAATCACTTTCTGATTAAAATGCTCACAATCCTGACGGGTATCAGGATCGATTCTAACTGCAGGAACATAGAACTGACCTTTATACCAACCTACTGCAGTATAAGCATAAAGAGGTAAAACAGGTGCGCCAACTTCATTTTTCCAAGCAGCAATAGATAACTGTGTATTAGCAGGAGCAATAAATGCAGCACAGGCAAAACCATCCTTCTTTGTGAGTAATTCGCCTTTACGGTTATAACCTAGGGTCTTTCGGCCAGGAAGTTCAAATAAATCGCTACCATAGGGCAAGGGAATCATCTCATCCAAATAAAGCGGGTACAACTTCTCGCCCGAACGACCAACGGCAAATAACTGAGTGTCCTCAAAAATATTTCCACAACCATCGCTAAAAACAGCGTAGGGCTGAATACGCTTTTGCATCAAGAATTCGAATTAAAATTTGGGTAAAGTTACAAATTCTTTATGTTAAGCGGACGGCTTGCTTTATTACCATCGAAGCAGTTAATAATAGACTGGTATAAATCGCCCGGGATTATTGGTTTTACAACATAATCGTTGCAACCTGCTTTTTTTGCTGCCAATTTATCCTCCGGTAGTGCAAAAGCACTTTGAGCAATAATTTTTATACTTGGGTTGAATTCTCTTATTGTACGAGTAACCTCTAGTCCATTTATGTCGGGCAATCGAACATCCATTAGTATAAGGTCGATATTTTGTTTTGCGCGGGCAATATTAAGTGCCTTTTGGCCTGTTTCGGCCATATAAATTTTCTTAACGTATGGCTCCATAAGGCTTCGGAGGTAAGCCATGGAGTACTTATCATCTTCTGCAATAAGAACGGTTAAGTTTTTGTTTATAATCTCTATCTCCTTTGAATCGTTATATCCCTTTTTGTTATACTTTTTGGATTTAGAGAGTGGCAGTGTGAAGAAGAATGATGTTCCGTAACCCTCTTCGGATTCGAAGTATATTTTACCACCTAAAAGTTCAACATATGATTTGGAAATGGCCAAACCCAACCCTGCACCTTCATATGGCCTGGAGAGAGATGTATCGCCTTGAACAAAACGCTCAAATATTCTGTTCTGGAATTTTTTTGGAATTCCCATTCCGGTATCGGAAACCCAAAACTCTACATCGTCCTGGCCAATATCGAATCCAAAATCAATTGTGCCCTTAGAGGTAAATTTGATGGCATTCTTTATTAGGTTTGTAATTACCGATATAAACTTCTGCTTATCGGTTGCCAACGATAACTCGGGTAAATCTTTACCGCCATTAAGTATTAAACAAAGACCTTTATTTTCTGCCTCCAACTTAAAGAAACTATATAAATGATTGAGCTCTGTCGCAATATCGACAGTATTTATAATTGCTTTAACTTGCCCAGCCTCAATCTTCGAAATGTCAATTAGGTTGTTAATCAGCTCAAGCAAACGCTGTCCGCTCTGCTCAATAATTTTGGTATAAGAAATTCTATCTTCATCGGTCATCTGCGGACGTTTAAGCAACTCCGCAAAACCAATAATTCCGTTCATAGGAGTGCGTAACTCGTGACTCATATTTGCTAGAAAAGCAGACTTGAGCCTATCGTTCTCCTCTGCAATCTCGCGAGCAAATATAAGCTCCTTGTTTATTGCCCTAATTCTTTCGTTGCTCTCGGTAAGTTCCTCATTAATTGCAAGATATTCCTCGTTCTGTTCCTTCAGTTTTAAATCTCTTTCGTACAACTCAAACTCAATTTGTTTTCGTTCGGTAATATCTTCTTTAACCGCAATGAAGTATTTAATTTTTCCCTTCTCGTCTCTTATTGGCGAAATACTTGTCGACTCCCAGTATAAATCTCCATTTTTCTTCTTATTAAGCAGCTCACCCTTCCAATCATTCCCAGCCAAAAGTGTTTTCCACATTGCGCTATAAACCTCAGCCTGATGATAGCCTGATTTTAATATTCTAGGATTCTTTCCCAAGACCTCAGCAACAGAATACCCTGTAACCTCAACAAATTTGGGGTTAACATATTCAATACTCCCCTTTATATCAGCAATTATTACTATTGCTGGGCTTTGCTCAATACCTTTTTTAAGTTTTACAACTTGCTCTTCGGCTTTTTTCTGTTCAGTAATATCGTACACAATAGAATGAAGAAGATGTTTTCCCTTAATGGTAATTCTACTACACACCACTTCAACGTCACGTTTTTCGCCTCCCTTTATTCTATGTTGAAAATTAAAAATTGCTCGTCGTTGATTCAACACATTATTTATCTCAAGTTCGAGTTTATTAGTTGGCAAGGTATTAATATCATCAATCCGCATCTTTAACATCTCGTCTTTACTCCATCCATAAAAACCCTCTGCCGATTGGTTAACATCAACTAGAACTCTGGTAACTGGATCGATTATGAGCATTACCGAAAAGCTATCGTAAAAGATACTACGGAAAAGTTCCTCGCCCTCACGAGCAGCCTCCTCGGCCAACTTGATTTCAGTTATATCCATAACAGTTGAAACCATTGTATTCTGAGCAAGCAAAGGAATATTTACGGCATTAACCATTCTTTGTGTTCCATCCTTCTGAGTAACAACAATGTTGTTCCATTTCATTCGTTCAGGATTGCCAGAATTGATATCGGCAACTATTTGCTCAATCAACCTGTCCCGGTATTCCTTGTCTGGGTAAACTTTTTCGAAAAAGGTACTTATGCTGGATAAATCGTCCTTGCTCCAGCCATAAATCTCCTCAAACTTTTTGTTCATATACGTGGCATCGCCCTCGTTAATCTTGTTTAGCGAAACGCCTATGGGCAAATTATCGAGTACGGTTTGGATAAACTCATTCTTCTGCCGCACCTCCTCCTCTGCTTTTCTGCGCTCAGTAATATCAGAGAATATTACAGCAAATTGCCCTATTTGAGGGCAAAAAGCCCAAACATCGTAGTAACGGTCTAGTTCGGCAGAATAATTCTCGAAACGAATGGAACTTCCATTTAACGCTACTTCTCCATAAGAATCAATCCAGTATTTTTCGGTACTTGGCATTAACTCTAGTACCGTATGACCAATAACTTTATCTCGCTCCAAGCCAGTAAGTTCTTCAAATGCTTTGTTAATATCAATAAATTTATAATCCATGGGGTTACCACTATCGTCGAGTATTATGCTATGCAAAGCAAAACCCTGAGTCATATTGTTGAAAAGCATTCGGTAACGCGTCTCGCTCTCAGAAATCCTCTTTGATGCAGTGTTTTCAATGGTTTTGTCGTGCAAAATCAGCACCGCCCCTAATATTTCATCGTTTTCGTCAAAAATTGGCGATGCATTAATTGATATATGAACCACCTCTTGTTTGTCGGGCTCCTTAAAAATATCGCACTCGGCACTAAGCGCTTGTTCTTTGCCTATAACATCTCGAACTAAATTTTCAATACAGTCGTGGTTTTCAACAATCGCGTAAATTGGCAGACTAAGTGCGTCCTCTTTCTTTATGCCAATTAATTTTTCAGCCACAAAGTTCATCTTTGTAACACAACCATTCACATCGGTTGTTATTACCCCATCAGCAATGCTGTAAAGTATTGTTTGAAACTCCTTGTAATAACTGCTAACTTCTCGTTCCCCAATTAACTTTTTTACGTAATCGGTTTTTCGCAAGTAATAGTAGTATGCCAGCATAGCAAAGGATAAGAAGGTTATAAGGAGAATTGTAAAAAGAATTATGG
>WBUV01000220.1 GCA_008933525.1 Bacteroidales bacterium
TAAGATATATATATATAATTTGAAAATTTGAAAATGAGGATAATTTGAGAATAAAATGGTGGGAAGGTGGGCTGCTGTAGTAATGGAGAGAAGGAGTAGTGGATTGATGGAGTAATGGAGTGATTGAGAGATGGAGTTGTACTCCTATCATCCATCACTCCTTATTTGTCACTTCTAGAGTCACTTGTCATCTTTCACCTGTCACCAATTACAACCCCAAAAATACATCCTGATAAACATAGAAGAAAGCGCTTGCTTTTTCGGATGTTTTTTCGATTTCAACTCCATTCTGCATAATGTATTGGCGGCTTACATGGTCGTATATAATAGTGTCTGTTTGGGACACAAAACCGTAGCCGTTATTAAACACATAGTAGGCGAATGGTTTTGTATTTGTGTTTAGTATGTTTTTGGAGAAAACAAAGTTGGAATCGCTTAGGTTAAGTTGATTCAATATAGTTGAAGCAATATCTATTTGAGAGCAGATTTTGTTAATTTTTTGAGGTTCACACTGTAATGCACCACCTAACCAAAGCATGGGAATAGAGAATTTATCGGTTGCATAGTTTTCAATCTTTCCAAAATGTCTATGGCCATGATCGGCGATAAGAATAAACAGTGTATTGTTGTACCAATCGTGTTTTTTTGCTTCGTCAAAGAAATTTCCCAAACAGCTATCAGTATAAAAAGCAGAGCTAATGAATTGGTTTGCTGCATCATTCCCTGGAAATTTCGATTTTGTAGGAATTTCGAATGGTTCGTGACTGCTAAGTGTGAAGAACATCTTGAAGAATGGTCCTTTGGCAGTGTCGATATCGTTTAAAAGGTATTTAAAAACGTGTTCATCGTGAACGCCCCATTTGGAATTTCGGTAATTACGAGGGAAATCTTCCTGAGTGATAATTCTACTAAACTTTGCGGAGTAAAGGAACGAACGGATATTGGCAAAATCGGGGTCGCCACCGTAGTAGAATGCCGCGTTATAGCCAGCATCAACAAGTGCACCACTAATGGTAGCTAATTTTCTTGATTTTGTTGGGTACTTAATAACCGATTGTATGGGCTGGGCAGGAAAACCTGCTAAAACGGATATTATGCCCTTATCGCTGCGGTCGCCACTTGCATACATTCTGGTAAACAGAAGTCCTTTATTCGATAATTCGTTGAAATTCGGAGTAACGTTGTGCTTACCTCCAAGTGGTTCAATAATTTTTGAGCTAAAACTTTCGAGTAGAATTAGTACAATGTTGGGTCTATCGGTTTTAAGAACGATTGTTGAATCGTTCTCATTTTTCATGAGTTCATTAAATAAAACTTTAGCCTTGTTTGCATCTATATTATCGGGATAACGCTTGTTCATTGTTCCCGATTTTGACACGGAATACATCATATTCCAAGGAGCGTTCAGCGCAGCGTGATTACAGTATGTGTTTGAGCTGAAATAAACCTTTCCGGGATTCATTGGAGCTATGCCCAAACCACCGCGGATTGGTAGCATCATTGTTCCCGCAATTGCAATAAAGGTAGGGGCATACCACCATTTCCCGTTTTCAGCATTGTTTAATGTGCTAGCAACCCATTTCCTGTAAGCCCAATAAAGCCCAATAATTGTAAGAATTGTAACTATTACAAAGATGATAATCATAAAGGTTTCCATCGAAGCCATTGCCTCTTTGGGTGTTTTAAGATAGAGCAGGGGAGTCGCATCAATTCTAAATCCCCAATTACGGTAAAGTTCAATATCGGAAATTGATATAAGAGATATTATTGTAAGTAAAAGTATAGTTTGAAATGCAAGGTAGCCCTTTAGCCATTTTTTGTTGACAAAGAACATAATGCCAATAAATATAGATGTTAGAAGTATAATATACCCTGTTAGCGATAAATCCATCCAGGCGCCTCTGACTAATATGTTGATGAAATCAGCAAAAGAAATTTGCAGGGTTTGTTTTAACTGGTAAGCAATAAACACCAAGCGGAAAACTGCAAATGTGAGCATCCAAAAGATGGAGTATTTCAGTATAAAAAGGAGCCTGTTCTTCATTTCGAGTTACTTAAATTGATTTCCGAGTGCAAACCTAATTAATTTTAGAATATGATTACTTTTTAAAGAACGCTTTTCCATTAAATCAATATGGGATATTCAAGTCTACTGTTGAGATAAATAAGGTAATAAGGTTGACTCGCTTGTGTTTCGATTTTTACTAAGGTTATACTAAATATTACAGTTTTTTCTATCTCCAAACCTTATTCTTGAAATTAACCTTAGTAGACGAAATTTAGGTGATTTATTTAACCTTATTACTATATGTTTTAAATCGATCTTTATTGTATTCTATTGTTAAAAATATTACAAACGTAACAACTTATCGTCTTCATTAGTATTTTTGAGGATACCTTAAACCAAAACTATGAAATCTTTTAAAGCGATACTGTCCTTTATTGTACTAATTCTATTAGCCAACTCATTACTTGCACAAAGCTGGAGCATTGTTCTACACGGCGGTGCAGGAGGTATGAAAAAAGAAAATTTCACCCAGGAGCAAATTGATAGTTACCAAGCCGAACTACTTAAAGCCTTAGAAAAAGGAAAAAACATCCTTGCCAATGGAGGCACAAGCCTCGATGCTGTTGAGCAAGTTGTTCGATATTTGGAGGATTGTCCATTATTCAACGCAGGTAAGGGTGCAGTTTTTAATCATGATGGTAAGAATGAACTCGATGCGGCCATTATGGAAGGTAAAAACCTTATGGCTGGAGCCATTGCTGGTGTTGGCGATATAAAGAACCCAATTTCTACCGCCCGCTTAGTGATGGAAAAATCGGTTCACGTAATGATGGTGGGGAGGGGTGCATCGGATTTTGCTCGGAGCATGGGTGCCGAGATGGTCGATAGTAGTTATTTTTTTACACAACCACGTTGGAACGATTTGCAAAAAGTTCTTAGCAAGGAGAAAATGGGAACCGTTGGTTGTGTCGCTCTTGATATTCACGGAAACCTTGCAGCTGCAACATCAACCGGAGGAATGACCAATAAGCGCTACAATCGTGTAGGCGATGCTCCAATTATTGGAGCTGGAACATATGCCAATAATGCTACTTGTGCTGTTTCGGCAACTGGCCATGGAGAATTTTTTATCCGTTATACTGTTGCACACGATATATCGGCGCTTATGGAGTACAAAGGCCTGAGTTTGGTCGATGCTGTTAATCTGGTAATCAACAGTAAACTCGAAAAGGTTGATGGCCGTGGTGGTGTTATTGCTGTGGATAAGAATGGTAATATTTGTATGGATATGAATACCTCTGGAATGTTCAGAGCTTATGAAAAATCGACAGGCGAAAAAGGTGTGGGGATTTTTAAGTAGAATTAAGAATTAAGAATTAAGAATTAAGAATTAAGAATTAAGAATTCTTTGCATAATAATGAGATTTTTATGGAACGGAATGAATTTATTAAAATAAATCAGAAAGGCATTTACACTCCCGAATTGTTCAGGCTTTACTTTGTATCTACAATCATTGTTGGGCTGGTTGTACTATCTCTTCTTGGGTTTATTGGATATATGAAAGAACAAAGGTTTATCGATATTCTTTTGTTAAAGGAACAACCCTGGTGGTTGTTTTATGTTATTGTTTTCCCCTTGTTTTATACTCTGCAACAGCGGAAATTTGAGTTAACAATTGAGCCGTTGAATAGGGTAGATGTTGATAAACTAGTGGAGTATCTTAAGCAGAAAAAATTTGAAGTAGAATATCGCGATAATTTGATTGTAAAGATGAGAAATACTCCTAAATTTGGTTGGTTATTTGGAAGGGATTTGGACACCGCACAAATTTGTTTTGATGGTGAAATTTTGATAATAATTGTTGCAGGTAGTAGGGTTTACGATATTAGTCATTCTTTCCGATGGACTAAAGATTTTTTAAAGGATTAATCCCATAATCTTAAAACTTAACAGACATGGCACTTACAGTACACAGTCAGGATGCAAAAAGTAAGGGACAAGTTGAGATTTTCTTCCTTCATTTTGTGTTTGCATTAATAATGATGGCTTTATTCCTTCTAATAATTCAATGGTTTGGAGGCAAACTAACTTGGTATAACTACTCCAAGTATTACGTTATGTTTATACCTTTAACGGTTGTTCTACCGCTTATTATTGCTATAACAACAGCCTTTTCGTACAAAAAGGTTTTACTTACAATTGCCCCAAGTTCAAACTTGAATCAGGACAGACTAAAGGAGTTTTTCTTTAAGGAGGATTATAAGGCAATACACCAAGCCGATGGTAAAATTGTATTTGAGCGAGCTCGTTTTATGCCTCGCTTTCTAAGCCTTAATTTCGATAAGCCATACATTGAAGTTACGCCCACCGACGTAAAGGTTTATATGCTTAAAAGGCTATCGTTAGTTTTAATTCCTCAGATTCAAATGGGTAAACGTTTCGAAATTAATCCCGACCAACACAATGCATAGACTTCCATTTCTTCTTTTAAATACAGGTATCTGCAAGAGTAATATTGATAGAATGGCCCAAAAGGCCATTCTGCATAAATTGTTGTTACGTCCGCATTTCAAAACTCATCAGAGTGCCCAAATTGCAGAATGGTTTCGTGAACTAGGTATAAACAGCTGCACTGTTTCGTCGTTAAAAATGGCTGAGTACTTTGCCAATGCTGGCTGGACTGATATAACCATTGCATTTCCTGTTTACCCTTTTGAGGTTGATGCATTAAATGCCTTGGCAAAGCAGATTAGCTTGAATGTGATATTCTCCTCGGCATCAAACCTAATGAAATCGGTTAACCAATTAAACGGAAATATTGGCGTTTTTATTGAGGTTGATGTTGGACATAATCGTTCAGGCGTTGACCCTGAAAATACTCGCGAAATTGCTCTGATGGTTAACCAGATTGAGGGAAATTCAAGTCTAAAGTTTAAAGGATTCCTAAGTCACGCAGGTCATACCTACAAAGCAACGTCAACCGATGAGGTTCTAAAAATTCATCGCGATTCGTTGAGCAAACTAACCAAGCTAAAGGCATTCTGGAAGGAATCTCATCCCGATATTATTGTATCGTACGGCGATACTCCTTCGTGTTCCATTGCTGATGAGTTTTGGGGAATTGACGAGATTCGTCCTGGTAACTTCGTTTTTTACGATGTTATGCAAAGCCAAATAGGTTCATGCTCAACCAGCAATATTGCTGTAGCAACAATTTGTCCTGTGGTTGATATCAACCAGAGTAGGCGAGAGGCTGTCATTCATTGCGGAGCAGTTCATTTATCAAAGGATAATATTAAGTTACCCAACGATGTAACTTCGTTTGGATTGGTTTGTGGTTTCGATGGTAAGGTTTGGAGCAAGCCAATCGATGGATTGTATGTAAAGTCGTTAAGTCAGGAACATGGCATTATTTCGTTCGCAAACGAGTTTCCATTCAAAGTAGGCGATTTAGTGGCCATACTCCCCATTCACAGTTGCCTTACTGTTGATTTAATGGGCGAAATTAAACTAAACGATGGCTCCACAATCCAAACAATGAGACAGCACACGTTTTGATTTAAATCATAACTAATTACAGTAAAAATGAAAAAAGTATCATTGTTTATTCTAACAATAGGATTGGTTGTATTAATCAATTCTTCCTTTGCTCAAGATACCGATAAGGTTGATTTTGAGTTGTACTTTGTCGATAAAACAATGCGCTTGGATTATATCCACAAAGGAGATGTTTCGAGCGAGAAGTTTGAACTGGTTAGCGCAAAATCCGAGGGTGTATGGGCTGGTAAAACTTACCATTTAACTGATCCTCACCAGTTAGGCCTTTATTTCTACGAGGTTTACGATGCTGCAACTAATAAACTTTTATTCTCGCAGGGGTTTTGCAGCGTTTTTGGCGAGTGGCAAACAACCGCCGAGGCAAAAATTGCTAATAAACCAT
>WBUV01000221.1 GCA_008933525.1 Bacteroidales bacterium
TTTTTAATAGTTGTTCTTCTTTTTTTCGATTTATAAACTATAGCCCTTCAACCCGATTTGTAAATGTAGAGTTTTCTTCTGATACTAATACTGCGTATAAGTTTTATTACTCCGATACATTGAACAATGATTATTTAAGACGCTTGCGAAACAATTACGGTTTAGATACCTTGATTAGTAATTCAAAAAATCAACTAGAATCGGTGAAGATTGTTCTTGCTTGGACCCGGAGGCAGTGGAATCATAGTGGATCGAATACACCCCAAAAATCTGATGCAATTTCCATTTTGGAAGAGGCTAAAGCAGGAAAGAGTTTCAGATGCGTAGAGTATGGCATTGTAAGCGCTGCAGCGCTTAATAGTATTGGATTACCTGCTCGTGTTATTGGACTAAAATCACGCGATGTTGAAAAAGTAAAATATGGAGCAGGGCATGTTGCTGCGGAGGTTTACCTACCAGAGTTAAAGAAATGGGTATTTTTAGATGGGCAATTTAACGCCATTGCTATGCTTAACAATGTTCCATTAAACGCAGTGGAGTTAAAGCATGCAATACAAATGAATAGGTCGGCGGTTAAAATCGTAAGTTTAAATAGAGTTGCTTCTGAAAAAGAAAGGGACAATTATCTAAATTTTGTTTCCAAGTATTTGTTCTATTTTGATATTAATTTCGACAATAGAATAGGCACAGTTGATCCAAGGCTAAAAATAAACGGGAAAAACAAACTGATGTTAGTACCTTTAAACCAAAAGAATCCAACAATTTTTCAGCGAAAATACCCTATAGATTATTGTGAATATTCAAACTCATATCAAGATTTTTATAGAACTCCTGAACGTCACTGATTAACTATTGCTGATTTAAATTAAATACTGTATAGTAATTGTTTTTACTTGTACTCTTTAAGGTAACCCTCTGGGTTAACAGGTATTCCGGACACCCTAACCTCGTAATGTAAATGTGCGCCCGAACTACGTCCTGTGCTACCTGTGTATCCTATTAAGTCCCCCTTTTTTACTGTATTACCTTTTGATACATTAATTGTTTCGAGGTGAGCGTAAAGAGAAGACGTACCATCCTTATGTTCTACGATGATATAGTTCCCAAAACTTCGATTGAACTCTGCTAAAACTACCTTACCATTCGCTGCAGCAAAAACTTCTGTGTTTCTGCCCGAGCCAAAATCTACACCATTGTGTTTTATGTTTCTTTTTAATGTTGGATGCAATCTCATACCATAAGGTGACGTTATTTTTGACTTAGCCTTTGGTAGTGGTGTTAATATTGGAATTGTATTTCCATCGGTAGGCAATGGGATAAACGTTGTTTCCATTTTTGTTTCTTCGACAACTTTCTGAACTTTCACCTCTTCTTCTTTAGTAGTAACCTGTTCTGTATTATTGTTGCTTTTGATAAAGTGTGGTTTTTCCTGATCGGGCTGTTTCACCTCTTCTTTCTTTATCTCGGTGGGTGTAACAACTACAGGCTCGGTTACTTTTAAACGTTTGCCAAAAACATAGCTAACACTTTCTTCGAACTTGATAATATCATCTACAACATTTGCCTTCGCGGTATCTTTATTTTCAACGTAGTACTTCTTTAGACCCATCATACTGTTATAGTAATCCTGGTATTCCTGAGCCATTTTTTTTAGTTCTTCTTTGCGTTGTTTTTTGAAGTTTTGAAAATCTATTTCCCGATTTTGCTTAAACTTCTCAAAATCCTGTTCCATTTTCTTTTTGCCTTCCTCTTGTGCATTTGCACAAAAGGAAATAAGAACAGCAGCAGTAACGTAAAGTATTCTTTTTATTGTATTCATAATGTAAAATTTAATGAACAATTAAATATACACAATTTTCCAAACAAATACTAATACATTGATTAGTAACAAATTTGTTGCCATACTTTGTAATTATCATCAAAGACAAAAGGCATGGAACATTCCATGCCTTTGTAATATTTAGTTTCTGACCTAATTATGGATGTCGGAAATATGTTTTCCCTACTATTTTCCAACCCTCCTCAAACTTGTAAAGCATTAGGTAATCTGTAAAAATTAGTTTTCCCTCGCGAAGCAGTTCAATTTTTGCTACTGCTGCAGTACCTGTAATATCAATGTTAACGTAATTAACCGTGGTTTTAGGACGTTGAGCATTCAGGTTTTCTTTCCGGGCCCGTTCGGAACTCTCAATCCAGTTATAAATTGGCAATTTATTTAGTTGATTATTCTGTAGCATTAGTAAATCAAACCCTGGATGAAATCCTTTACGTGTCTCGTTTAAATCGCCTCCATTATGAATCCCTTCAATATAGGCCTTGTTTATTACTTCTTTTATTTGATCATTATCGTTAGTTTGGGCCATTAATGCTATGGAGGTAAGCATTATAAAACTGGCAATAAGAATCTTTTTCATGTGCTTAGAAATTGGTTAATTATTTAACATAATCGTTTTTTGTTTCTATAATTGACTCCGTCATATCACAACAGTTTAAAATTACAGCGACAGTATAAACGAAACAATAAACGGAACCAAAATAGTTAGCACAATTCCGTGAACCAGCGATGGAATTGCATACTCCTTTCCCGATGCATTTGAAATTATTGGCAAAGTTGTATCCATACTGGTTGCTCCTCCTGAGCAAATTGGAGCAATTTTACCAAAAATTACAGCAAATATTGGTGCTAGCAGCAATGTAATAATTTCCCTAATAACGTTCGATAGTAGAGCAACAACCCCAAGCCACTCGCTATGAAGGTCCTTTATGATTAAACTCGACAAGCTGTAGTAGCCGTATCCAGCCCCAACGGCCATTGCCTCCTTTAGGTTAACACCCTCGAGAAGAGGAATAATAACTATCATTCCAATTGCAGTGCCAATAATGGTGGTTAAAGGAATAAGTAGAATTTTGAAATTCATTGCCTTTATGGCTTGCAGGGCTTTTGGGTCGGAGCCAATTCCCACACCAACAAGGAACATCAAAACGTAAAGAGCATACTGGCTATAGTCGGTTTCCAGCAGAAAAGTTGGAGTTAAATCGTATGCTCCAATCAAAATTCCCAACGAGAAGAATCCAAGTATAATTAAACTCCCTTTCATTATTCAGTTTTTTTGAAGAAAACTCTATATGTTAACCATCCCAGAAGGATACTTCCGGCCACTCCTCCAAGCGAAATAATTAGAGCTTTCAATCCAAGAGTATGAAGCGAATTCATAATAACCTTATTGGCTCCAATGCCAATTCCCATTAGAAATAGCAAAGCATAAATTGCCCAAGTGGTAAGTTTATCGTTAACCTTTACGAGTTTACCGAAGGAACGAATTAGGTAACCAACTAGAATACCTGAAATCATTATGATTACAACAGTAAGCATGCCTGAAAATTTTTGTAAATATAGAGGTTTTGTTGATAAGTCTTCTGTTAATAGTTGGCTGTGAAACTATTTAAGTTCTCAAAAATGTTGTATTTTAGTAATGATGGATATTAAGTTTTTGTTAAATCGATTATTTTAGGTGCAATCAATTCAACATACCTTTACAAAGTTTGTTGACAATAGAAATTAAAGCCTATGTACCCCGACTACCATATGCATACAAACTTTTCCGATGGCCGCGATACCCACGAGGATATGCTTGCGTCAGCATTGGTTAGGGGGGTGTCCGAAATTGGATTTTCGGACCATATTAGCGTTAAGCCAGTAAATTGGTCAATGGAACTATCGGCAATACCTTTAATGGTTGAAACCATTTTGCAGTTAAAGGAGAAGTCGATTAATTTCCCTATTAAACTCGGTGCCGAGGTGGATTATATTGTGGGCAAGGAAAAGCAGATTGCCGAGTTGCTAAAAACCATTCCGCTCGATTACTGCATTGGCTCGGTTCACTTTATTGAAGATTGGAATTTCGATACTGATATATCGCCCTACGATAGCATCAATATAAATGCTTTTTACAAAAACTATTTTAGTTTGGTTCAACGCTCCGCAAAATCTGGACTATTCGATATTATGGGTCACTGCGATTTAGCCAAAAAATTCGCCTATCACCCCAGTATTCATCTTGATAAACTGTATGAGGAAACCGCAAAGGTATTCAGCGATTACGGGGTTGCTTTTGAACTAAACACCAGTGGTAAAAACAAACCTTGCGCTGAGTTTTATCCATCAATTAACTTCATCGAAATTCTTCATCATTATAAAGTACCAGTTACATTAGGTTCCGATGCCCACGTTGAGCAGAATATTGGACAGTATTTCACTGAAGCAGCATCGTTGCTAAAATTTATTGGTTACAAGGAAGTGTTAGGTTTTTCCCAAAGGAAAAGAGTTTCCATCAAACTATAGTCAAAATTTGTCGCCCGCAAGATATTTTGTAGCTTTGTACAAATTAAGATTCTATGTCCACATTTAATTGCGATTTTTTGGTGATAGGCTCGGGTATTGGCGGTTTAAGCTATGCCCTTAAGGTTGCGGAGTATGGAAGTGTTATTGTTGTCACCAAAACAGGTTTGGATGAAACAAACACTGCGTATGCTCAAGGCGGAATAGCAGCGGTTACTTACGAGCCCGATACAACCGAAAAACATGTTCAGGATACTTTAATATGTGGCGATGGTTTATGCAACGAGGCTGTTGTTAGAATGATTGTGGAAGAAGCTCCCGCTCAAATAAACCAACTTATTCAGTGGGGCGCAAAATTTGACAGGAAGCCCAATGGACAGTACGATTTAGCCCGTGAAGGCGGACATTCGGAACATAGAATTCTACATCACAAGGACAATACTGGTCACGAAATTCAACGAGCACTTAGTGAGAAGGCTCGCAAACACCCAAACATTAAACTTTTTGAGAATTTTTTTGCTGTTGAAATTATTACCCAGCACCACTTGGGTTCAATGGTTAAGCGTGGCGACCCCGATATAACCTGCTTTGGAGCGTATGCTCTCGACTTAAAAACCCAAAAGGTTCATACGTTCCTAAGTAAGGCAACCGTTATGGCTACCGGTGGTACTGGTAATATCTACAACAGTACCACCAATCCAACCGTAGCCACAGGCGATGGTATTGCTATGGTATACCGTGCCAAGGGAGAGGTTGAGAATATGGCCTTTGTACAGTTTCACCCAACATCGCTATATAACCCCAGCGAAAAGCCTTCGTTTCTAATCACTGAGGCTATGCGTGGCTTTGGTGCAATTCTAAAAACCACCGATGGCAAGGAGTTTATGCATAAGTACGATTCCCGCGGCTCACTTGCACCCCGCGATATAGTTGCACGGGCTATTGACAATGAGATGAAGCTCCGAGGTGAAGACCACGTTTACCTTGATGTTACCTTTAAGAATGCGGCCGAGATAATTAACCATTTTCCCAATATCTACCAAAAATGCTTATCGTTAGGTATTGATATAACCAAGGATATGATTCCTGTTGTACCCGCTGCTCACTATATGTGCGGTGGAATTAAGGTTGATATGAATGGAGAATCGACCATACATAGGCTTTACGCAATTGGCGAATGCTCATCAACAGGGCTACACGGAGCAAACCGACTGGCTTCAAATTCACTTATTGAAGCAATTGTTTATGCCGAGATGGCTGCACGCCATTCGTTGTCACATCAAAATTCCTTAAAAATAAATAGCGCAATTCCTGAATGGAACTACGAGGGAACCACACACAACGAGGAGATGGTGCTTATTACCCAAAGTTACAGGGAAATGCAGCAAATTATGAGTAGTTACGTGGGAATTGTACGCTCCAACCTACGCTTGGAAAGAGCTTTGAGCCGATTGGAAATTCTATACCAAGAAACAGAGGAACTCTACAAAAAATCGATACTTACCCAAAAGCTCTGCGAGTTAAGAAATATGATTAATGTAGGATACCTTATTATTCGTTTTGCACAGAATATGCAC
>WBUV01000222.1 GCA_008933525.1 Bacteroidales bacterium
GCTTACCCACAAGGGCTCTACCTAACAAAAGTTACCTATCCATTCCTCGATATTCCTCAACGCCCGGAGTTTGCATCGGTTTTTGAGGTGAATGGCGATTCGGGCTGGAAGAAGATTTAATTGTTCTTACAATCATTGCATCCTTTGCAATGCGAATATACAAGCGTGTTTTGTAAGTGAAGGAGTTAACCGAAAAACCTCCCCACGGAATTGCATCTTGCATAAATGTTCCTTAACTTTGTCAAAAGACTTTTGATATGAGCACCATTGAATTAAGACAGGTAATTACCGAGTATCTATCACATATTGATGATGCATCATTTTTGAATGCCATAAAAACAATCATTGAATCCAAGGTATCCGAGGGTTCATATAAACTATCTGACTACCAAAAGAAAAGAATCGAAAACGGTAGAGAACAACTGAAAAAAGGGCAAACCATTTCAAATGAATCTCTAAAACTTGAGATTAACCAATGGTTAAGTACAAAGTAGAATGGTCAATTGAGGCTCGTCTCGACTTACTCGACATTTTAGATTTCTACTTTCAGAGAAATGGAAACGCAACCTATAGTAGAAAAATAAATTCCAAAATTAATAAAAGCATAAGTCTAATTTCAAGGAATCCTTTTTCGGGAATACAGACTGAGATGGACTCTGTTAGAGCTTTTATTACAGGAGACTATCAAATAATCTATGAAATTATTGAAAAGACCATACTAATAGTAATGGTTTGGGATTGCAGACGAAATCCTGAAGATAAAATCATTCCTAATCAGAAGAAAAAATAAACAACAAACCAAAAATGTTACTATAGGTTTTCTTTGTGTGCCTTTGTGCCATACTTAAGCGCCTTTGTGGTTAATTCTTATCTCCTTAAAATATTCAAACGTAATTTTTAGAAAATTTCACCACAGATAAAAAACAATAGCTATCTTTGTGCTGTAATTAAAACATTGATGTCGCAATCAAAGGAAATATTACTAAGCAACAAGCACACAGGGTTCGAAAGTTTACTATCGTTTAAATATTTAAGTCTGCCAAAATTGGCAGACTTTTTTTTTGCCTACTTAGGACCATTATCTGATTCAAATTATACTGCTAATCATAATGGGGTTGACTATTGTCAACCCTTTTTTATTTCACTTAACCAAGCATAACAATGGAGAAAATTAAAGCAAAACTGGTACTGGAGGATGGCAGCGAATACACAGGCTACTCCTTTGGGTATCACGGAAGCTCCGCTGGCGAAGCGGTTTTTAACACTGCAATGAATGGCTACCCCGAAAGTTTGACCGACCCATCGTACCGCGGCCAAATACTTGTTGCCACATTTCCGCTTATTGGTAACTACGGTGTCCCCGATAGCGATACCGATGGAAACATCCAAAAGTTCTGGGAATCGGACAAAATACATATATCGGGGTTGGTGGTAACGGAGTATAGCGAAACCTACAGCCACTGGAATGCCAGCAAAAGTCTATCGGACTGGCTTATTGAGCATAAAATCCCAGCAATATCGGGGCTCGATACCAGAGCATTGACAAAGAAAATCCGCGAACACGGCTGTATGCTTGGAAAAATAATAGTTGATAACGATGTGGAGTGGATTGACCCTAACAAGCAAAACCTGGTTAAACAGGTTTCAATAAAGCAGAAAATCACCTACGGGAACGGTAAGCACAAAATTGTTCTGGTGGATTGTGGCGTGAAAAACAATATAATAAGGTGTCTTCTGAATAGGGACACAACAATAGTTCGCGTTCCATACGACTACGACTTTACAACCGAGGATTACGACGGGCTCTTTATCTCCAACGGACCCGGCGACCCAAAAATGAATATTGAAACAATTAATCACCTAAAAAAAGCAATGGCAATTGACAAACCCATAATGGGCATATGCTTGGGAAACCAACTGCTTGCACTGGCATCGGGAGCCAACACCTACAAACTACCCTACGGACACCGAAGCCACAACCAACCTGTAATACTAAAAGGCACAAACCGATGCTTTATTACATCGCAGAATCACGGATTTGCGGTTGACACCTCTACCCTACCCAACGATTGGAAAATTCTCTTCGAGAATGCCAACGATGGCACCTGCGAGGGGATTAAACATAAAACCAAGCCGATATTCGCAGCGCAGTTTCACCCCGAGGCATCGGGTGGACCCAACGACACTGAGTTTTTGTTTGACGAGTTTATTGGGATGATTGAAAAAACAGAAACTATTATTTAGAAGATAGAATGAAAATCAATCTTTTAACGTTTAACCTTTAACGAATAATGAAAAATCAATATAAGAAAGTCCTAGTTCTAGGCTCTGGCGCTCTAAAAATAGGCGAGGCAGGCGAATTCGACTACAGTGGCTCGCAAGCATTAAAGGCACTAAAGGAGGAAGGAATAAGCACAATACTTATCAACCCAAACATTGCTACCGTGCAAACCAGCAAAGGAATAGCCGATAAGGTTTACTTCTTGCCAGTTACCCCGTACTTTGTGGAGAAAGTAATTGAGAAGGAACATCCCGATGGTATATTCCTGTCGTTTGGCGGGCAAACCGCGCTGAACTGCGGAACACAACTCTACAAAAGCGGAATACTTGCAAAGCACAACATCCAGGTGCTTGGCACTCCTGTTGAAACAATTATCAATACCGAGGATAGAGAACTATTCGCCAATAAACTGCTCGAGATTGATGTAAAAACGCCCAAAAGCATTGCTGTTGAAAGTGTTGACGAAGCACTGAATGCTGCAAGAAAGATTGGTTTTCCTTTAATTATAAGGGCTGCATTCACACTGGGCGGACAAGGGAGTGGATTCTGCTCCAACGAGGATGAGCTGAGAACACTCGCTGTAAATGCATTTGCATACGCTCCGCAAATTCTGGTGGAGGAATCGCTCAAAGGATGGAAAGAGGTTGAGTACGAGGTTGTGCGCGATAGGTTCGATAACTGCATCACCGTTTGTAATATGGAGAACTTCGACCCCCTTGGAATCCATACAGGCGAGAGTATTGTGGTGGCGCCATCGCAAACGCTAACTAACTCAGAGTACCATAAACTTAGAGCGCTATCAATAAAAATAATCCGCCATTTGGGTGTTGTTGGCGAGTGCAACGTTCAGTATGCGTTCGACCCTAACAGCGAGGACTACAGGGTTATTGAGGTAAATGCAAGGCTATCGCGTTCATCGGCACTGGCATCAAAAGCCACGGGCTATCCACTAGCATTTGTGGCAGCAAAATTGGGCTTGGGTTACGGGCTGCATCAACTTAAAAACTCTGTAACGCAAACCACAACTGCCTGCTTTGAGCCTGCACTCGATTACATCGTTGTAAAAATTCCCCGCTGGGATTTAAACAAGTTCCAAGGTGTTACCCGCGAAATTGGCTCATCGATGAAAAGCGTGGGCGAGGTTATGGCAATAGGTCGCACATTCGAGGAGGCCATACAGAAAGGGCTCAGAATGATTGGTCAGGGAATGCACGGTTTGGTGGCAAACCCTAAGTTGAGTTTCCCCAACTTGGAGGAAGCCCTCACCCACCCTACCGACCAACGGATTTTTGCAATTGCCGAAGCGATGGAAAAGGGTTGGACAATTGAAAAGATTCACGAGTTGACAAAAATTGACATCTGGTTCCTTTATAAAATGCAGAATATCATATCGAAGAAGAACCATATTGAAACGATGAAATCTTTGGACGAGATGGATTACGAGCTTTTGCTCGATGCCAAAAAGATAGGCTTTTCGGACTTTCAAATTGCCCGACTAATATTCAACCCAGAACCCAAAGAAATTGAGAAATACCAAATAAAAGTAAGGAACCATCGGAAAAGCGTTGGAATACAACCTTGCATTAAGCAGATTGATACACTTGCAGCCGAGTACCCCTCGGAAACAGCCTACCTGTATGCAACTTACCACGGAATTGAGAACGATATTAAGCATAACAGCAAGGATAAAACAGTGATTGTGCTTGGTTCTGGGGCATACCGCATAGGAAGTTCGGTTGAGTTCGACTGGTGCACCGTAAGTGCAGTAAACGAAATTCGCAAACTTGGCTACAAATCGGTGATGATAAACTACAACCCCGAAACAGTTAGCACCGATTACGATATGTGCGACCGACTTTACTTCGACGAGTTAACCTTTGAACGGGTTTTAGACATTGTTGATATGGAAAAACCCATAGGAGTGATTGTTTCGGTGGGCGGACAGATTCCCAACAACTTAGCAATGCGACTACACCAGGCTGGAGTTAAAATACTAGGCACTTCGCCCGATTCCATTGATAAAGCAGAAGACAGGCAAAAGTTTTCGGAGATGTTGGACAGATTGAAAATTGACCAACCGCGCTGGAAGCAACTTTCAACCTTCGAGGAGGTTGAGCATTCTGTTGATGAGGTTGGCTACCCGGTACTTATTCGTCCATCCTATGTCCTATCGGGCTCAGCAATGAATGTAGTATCCAACGCCGATGAGCTAAGGGATTACCTTAAACTTGCTGCCAACGTATCCAAAACGCATCCAGTTGTGGTTAGCGAGTTTATTGAGGGAGCCAAGGAAATAGAGTACGATGCAGTGGCCAACAATGGCGAGGTTATGTTCGATGCTATATCGGAACACGTTGAGTTTGCCGGAGTACACTCTGGCGATGCTACGCTAGTTTTCCCTCCACAGAAACTCTACTTCGAAACTATCCGCCGAATTAGAAAAATAGCCAAGGAGATAGCCCGCGAACTCAAAATTACAGGGCCGTTCAATATGCAACTGCTCGCAAAGAACAACGATATAAAGGTGATTGAGTGTAATCTGAGAGCCAGCCGAAGTTTTCCATTCGTATCGAAAGTACTCGATTACAACTTTATTGAGACTGCCACAGGTTATATGCTTGGCAGAATGCCAAACTCCCTTCCACCATCGATGTTTGAGATTGACCACGTTGGGATTAAAGCATCACAATTCTCCTTCAGTCGACTATCCAAGGCCGACCCAATACTTGGTGTGGAAATGGCCTCCACTGGCGAGGTTGGATGTTTGGGCATAGATTTCGACGATGCAATGATTAAAGCGATGCTTTCCGTGGGTTACAGAATACCAAGTAAGAGCATACTGGTATCCTCCGGCCCTTTAAGGTCTAAGATTGCACTGGTAGAGCCATTGCTTTTGCTACAGCAACAAGAGTTTACAATATACGCAACCAAAGGAACCGCTGCATTCCTTAAAGACAATGGCGTAAACGCCATACCCGTTGCTTGGCCCGATGAGGCAGACTCGCCCAACAGCGTTGAGTTAATAAAAAACCGACAGGTTGAAATGGTGATAAACGTACCTAAAAACCTATCGCGCAGAGAACTCGATAACGATTACACCATTCGTCGAGCGGCGGTTGATTACAACATACCATTAATAACCAATGCAAGGCTTGCTGCAGCGTTCCTAATTGCCATAAGCAACAAAAAGGTAGAAAACCTTGAACTGGTAAGTTGGGGAGAATATTTTGGGAAGTAAAAGTTTTACAGTTTTGTCATACTGAGCGGAGCGAAGTATCTTATTAACTAGAGTTTGATGAAATATGACCATCTCTAATTGTTTAATAATTACTAAATAAGGCAATAAGTTTTATGGACTTGTTTTTACAATTTCCACTAAGGTTTCATCAGGTTTAGGACATAATCATTTTTTTGAATTAGGAGTATAAGCGATAATATGCGAATAGTTAAAAACCCAGAGGGTTTGAATGTTTATAGCAATTAGCATATTAAGAAATTCGACTCCAGCTGGAGTCGAATAATTTTTATTCACGATGAACTTCTATAAACATTTGATGCCGCTGGCATCATTTATATTAAGTTTATGATATATTTACACAAAATCTGTCAGGGTTTAAAA
>WBUV01000223.1 GCA_008933525.1 Bacteroidales bacterium
ATCAAAGCCTTATTTGCTAGATGTGTTGTCGATATCAAAAAAATCGCAAAAAGGTTAACTGGTTAACTAAATTTTATTACTTTTGTAAACCGGTTAACTAATTTTTATGGAGAAGGATTTTTTAAAAGAATTGGAATTCTTGGGTGTAACTGCAAGAATTAAGCGATTGAGCGATTCGTTATTCTACGATATTAAGAGTCTTTACAATGCCAATGGGATAGATATTGAACCTAGTTGGCATTTGGTTTTACTCATACTTAAAAGGAAGGAGTTTTTAAGTATGGTAGAGCTATCAGAACTCCTAAGTTTGTCGAAACCTGCTGTAACTAAAATGATTAAGAAGATGCAGCAGTTGGACTATATCGTGATTGATTCCGATGGCGCCGATAACCGAAAAAAAATGATTACTCTTTCGGCAAAGGCAATAGACAATATGCCAAAGTTCGAAAAGATATGGGATGCAGGTCAGCGTTCTGTTCAGCAAATTTTGGAGGGAACCCCATATTTCATGGATGCATTAAGTGATTTTGAAAGGAAGCATTCCGAGGAAAGTTTCAGTAAAAGAGCGCTTAAGAATCTTACGAATGATTGATTTTGTTTGAGAGGTTACACTTGTACTGATAGTTTGCTATTACAATGCTTGTTGCGATGGAAAAAGTATTGTTATGATAAATAGTTATTGAAATCAAACTGATAAAGAAAATTTAAAAACTTAATGATATGTTCTGGATTGGAAATACACCGTTAATAAAATTGAGAAATTTACCAGGATCCAATTGTGCCGATATTTATGTAAAGTTTGAGGGTGCAAATCCTACCGGAAGTATGAAGGATAGAATGGCTCTTTCGATGATTGAAGGTGCCGAGCGTAGGGGAGAGTTAAATCCGGGAGGAAGGATCGTTGAGTATACTGGAGGAAGCACTGGTAGTTCGCTGGCAATGGTTTGTGCCATGAAGGGTTATAAGGCTCATTTTGTATCCTCTAATGGATTTGCTGAGGAGAAATTGCAAACAATGAGGGCATTTGGCGCAACAGTTGAGATTATTCATGCAGAGAATGGAGTTCTTACTGCTAAAATAATTGACGAGATGATTGCGCGAACCAAAGAGTTGATAGGCCAGCCCAACACTTTTTGGCCAAACCAAATACATAATGTTGATAACAAGTTAGGTTACCATTCAATGGCCAACGAAATAATTCAAGAATTAGGAACTGGGATCGATGAGTTTGTTGCAGCAGTGGGAACAGGAGGCTGTATATCGGGTAATGCCGAAATTCTAAAAGATCAAATACCTGGAATTAAAATTGTTGCTATCGAGCCTTTCGGCGTAAGAAATGTATCGGGCGGAAATACCAGCGGAAAACATCGACTCGAAGGTATTGGATTATCTTTCAAGCCAAGTATTCTTCGCCAAGATTTGCTCGATGAGATAATTGCCGTTAAGGATGAAGATGCTTATAGAACTGCAAATGAATTGGCAAGAAAAGAAGGAATTTTTGGAGGGATTACATCTGGAGCCAACGTGTGGGTGGCTTTGCAGCGTGCCAGACAAATTGGTCCAGGTAAAAAAGTCGTAACTGTGATTGTTGATTCTGGATTGAAGTATTTAAATGGCAATTTATACAAATAGAAATTTCATTATCTTGGTTTGATATTGATTAATTCACAATACTTGATTTTAAATTAAATAAAACATACCTATGCGACAACTAATATTTCTTTTGCTATTTACTTTAGTGCTTGCATCTTGCAACTCTAGTAAAGATAAGGTTGAAGAAATTTCCGGAATTCAATCAGATTATCCGAAGGATACAACTCCACGGGTAACAGTTATTGGGGGAATATTCATCACTTCGGACGATCCTCAAAAAACAACCGAATGGTATGGTAAAAACCTTGGCCTAGCAACCGATGAATATGGCTCGGTGTTCGAATTTCGTAGTGCTAATAATCCTGGTGAAGTAAATTACCTGCGTTGGAGTGCTTTTAAGACAGGTAGTAATTACTTAAAGCCATCAAGGAAAGAGTTTATGATTAATTACCGTGTTCAGAATATTGAGGGGTTGGTTCGTATGCTTCGCAATAATGGAGTTACAATACTCGATACCATTGCAACGTACGATTACGGAAAGTTTGTTCACATACTCGACCCCGATGGTAATAAAATTGAACTTTGGGAGCCAGTGGACAGTGTTTTAACCAAGATGGGCGGCAAAACAACCAAATAGTACCAGATATTATGCGTTATATAGCACTACTCCGAGGTATAAATGTTGGTGGAAACAACATAATTAAGATGGAGGACCTAAGGGCTTGTTTTGTGGCAATGGGTTATTCTCATGTCAAAACATATATCCAAAGTGGAAATGTGCTTTTCAGTTCCGATAATGATGGTAAACCTGAATTGGTGACAAGGATTGAATCCGAACTTTCAAGTAAGTTTAATTATCAATCCAAGATTGTATTGATTTCGCAATATCAACTGGAAACAGTTGTTAAAACTGCTCCAGAAGGTTTTGGTTCAAAACCTGAGGAATTCAGGTACGATGTTGTTTTTCTTAAGGAGCCGCTATCTTCAAATGAGGCGTTTCAGAGCCTGAAACTACGAGAAGGGGTAGATAATGCTTATATTGGAAAGGATGTTCTTTACCTGTCGAGGCTCATCAGTAGGGCAGGGCAGAGCTATTTGTCTAAAATAATATCACTTCCAGTTTATCAGTTTATGACTATACGGAATTGGAATACAACCACCAAACTGTTTGAATTGATAGGAGAGTAGAAAAAAGGCTGCCAATTGGCAGCCTTTAATTTGTATATTAATTACTAGAAAAGTTTGTGAATTAAATCAACAACACGGCAAGAGTAACCCCACTCGTTATCGTACCACGATAGGATTTTAACCATATTGCCATTAACCATTGTGCTCTTAGCATCGAAGATTGATGAGTGAGTGTTGTGGATAATATCAACCGATACAATCTCATCCTCAGTGTACTCCAACACACCCTTCATTGGGCCTTCGGCAGCTTTTTTCATAGCAGCGTTGATTTCCTCTTTTGTAGCCTCTTTCTTAAGAATTGCTACAAAGTCAACCAATGAACCGGTTGGGGTGGGGACACGTACTGCAAGACCATCAAGTTTACCTTTTAGTTCAGGAATAACTTTACCTACAGCTTTAGCAGCACCAGTGGTAGTAGGGATTTGAGAAACGGCTGCTGAACGAGCACGGCGTAAATCGCTGTGAGGAGCGTCCAAAATGCGTTGGTCGTTAGTGTAAGAGTGGATGGTGTTCATAAATCCACGCTCAACACCGAAACTGTCGTTCAAAACCTTAACTACAGGAGCTAGGCAGTTGGTGGTGCAACTTGCGTTAGAAACGCAGGTGTCGGTTGGTTTTAAATCGGCATCGTTAACACCAAGAACAATCATACGGTCAATCTCATCCTTTGCAGGAACAGTAAGAATAACCTTTTTAGCACCGTTCTTAATATGGTCGCCGTAACCACCCTTTTCGCTTTCACGCTTTGTGAAAATACCAGTAGACTCAATAACTACATCGGGGGTAACACTCCATTTAATGTTAATTGGAGCCTTCTCAGCGTATACTCTATATTTTTTGCCGTTAACAATTAGGTTCTCAGCATCAAACTCAACTTTACCTTCGTAACGACCTTGAGTAGAATCGTACTTAAGTAGGTGAGCCAAAGTTTTTGTGTCGGTAAGGTCATTGATACCAACAACTTCTAATTCGGGACGTTCTAACGCAATTTTGAAAACATTGCGGCCAATACGTCCAAAGCCATTGATTGCAACTTTAATTTTTGTCATAGCTTTAAAGGATTATTATTGATGAATAATATGGATAACTAAATTATGTAACAAAGGTATGGAAATTTAGAATCAGATTAAAATTTGACGATTATCAATAAACATATTTTAACGCAAACGGTTGAATCTGAACAATAAGTGCAAAATTCGGATTTATGGGTTATAGACTGTTGTTGTAATAGCCTAAACGGTAATAGATTGTAAGTGTGTTTTGGATGTGCGATTTTAAATAATCAATCACAGTTGTTTTTAAGTTTTCTGTTTTTGCCCGTAAATTCTGAATAAAATTCTTTTTAAACGAGGTTTGTGGCTAAAGTTTAGGAAATAATTTGCCCTTAAAAATCAATTGAATTATTTTTTAAGTAATAATCTGAGAATGGTTACAAACCCAGAGGGTTTGAATGTTTATGGCAATGTGCATATTTAGAAATTCGACTCCAGCTGGAGTCGAATAATTTTTATTCACAATGAATTTCTATAAACATTTGATGCCGCTGGCATCATTTATACTAGCAAAACGCCTAATTCAAAAAATCAAATACTACTATTGAAAGTGTTGTAGTCGTCAAAAGTGTTGATATTCGTAAACGACCTAATATTTTCGGGGCTTGCTTCTATTTCAACCTTAAAGGTGTTGCAGTTATCGAGCAAATCAGTTATGCGATGACCTTTGCGGTCGGAGAGTATTTCTGATATTTTTGTAGATAATCGCTTGCTGTAAATAGCCAGTAATGGCTCGTTGAATCCGTTGAGTGTTGGAATTACGGCATCAACTTTAGGTTGATTCTTGATGTAAGCATCAAAAAGTAGGTTTGCAATGTTGGAGCTTATAAAAGGCATATCGCACGATACAACAAGAACTATTTCGTTGGATGAATGAAGCAAAGCAGAGTGGATTCCTCCCAGTGGTCCACAGTTTTCAATTATATCGGGGTATATTTTTGCTGGAATTCTATAATCGGTTCGCGCTTGGTTCGATATTATTATTACCTCATTGCAAATTGGACCTAATGCCCTATGGATTTTTGAAATTATGGTTTCGCCTTCAATTTCAATCAACGCCTTGTTAACACCACCAAGCCTAGTTGCCTTGCCTCCGGCAAGAATGGCAAGAGTGGTTTTTAGTTGTTCGTTGTTCGTTGATTGTTGATGAGCCAAGAGACTGTTTTTTTGTTTGATATATTTTGTAACAGAATTGTTTGGTTAATATTCTCCAACACTCCAATACTCCAATACTCCGCTCTTAAGTATTGTATTGCCTAATTGCAAATTGTCAAACTAACTCTCCCAGTCCCTCACGGATAACAATCGCCTCTCCGCTAGTGCAATCTACAATGGTTGATGGAATATTGTTGCCATAACCGCCATCAATAACCATATCAACGAGTTCCTTGTAGTTTTCGAAAATTTGCTCTGGGTCGGTGGTGTATTCTATCAGTTCATCATCGTCTTTTAACGATGAGGTTAATATTGGTTTGCCCAGATATTTTACGATTTCGAGCGGGATTGCGTTGTTGGGAATGCGGATTCCTACTGTTTTTTGTCGACTTATAAAGTAGTCGGGAACCCGGTTTAGCCCTGGAAGTATGAATGTGAAAGGCCCTGGAAGGTTCCTCTTCATCAACTTAAAGGTTGGATTATCGACCTTGGCAAAATCTGCAATGTGGCTTAAGTCGTGACAGATGAAAGAGAAGTGTGCATCTTTGGGTTTTTGCCCTTTGATTTTGATAATCCGCTCCACGGCTTTGGAGTTTGAGATATCGCAACCAATTCCGTAGACTGTGTCGGTTGGGTAGATTATTATTCCGCCACGTTTTAAAACCTCAACCGCACGCTCAATGTCGTGCGGGTTGGGGTTCTTTTCGTTAATTCGTATGTAAATGCACTCAGGCATTTAGAGTATTATCCATTAACTTTCTTGTAATCCTCTAGGAATTTCTGTAAACCGATATCGGTTAGAGGGTGGTTCAATAAGCCAAGAATTGCACTTAATGGGCAAGTTGAAACATCGGCACCAGCCTCCAAGCACTGAACAATGTGCA
>WBUV01000224.1 GCA_008933525.1 Bacteroidales bacterium
GTTCATAACAGTTGCTTGAACAGGGTTAAGCACTATAAAGTGCGAAAAACATACGGGGATTCTGTTAAAAACCAATCGGAACCATTGCATGATGATGCCTAGCAGGATTTGGTTGGAAGTGAGTTAGATGCTATTGTGGCCAACGCCATTGATTCGTTACCCGACCAGTGCAGGTTGGTGTTTAAGTTGAGTAGATTCGAAAATTTGACTTACGCCGAAATAGCAGAACAGTTGGGAATCTCCGTAAAAACAGTGGAGAACCATATGGTAAAAGCACTGAAAGTGCTGCGGGAAAAGTTGAAGGACTATTTACCTGTTTTAATTTGGTTACTATTTATGAGGAACTAAAATTTTGGTTGAGGAGAACAAACATATTGATCTGATAATTGCGCGGTACATTGCTGGTGAAGCAACCGAGCAGGAGATTACTTTGCTTAACCAATGGCTCAGCGAGTCGGAGGTTAACCGCAAGTACTTTGGCGATATAGAGTTTGTTAATCAAAAAGCGGTTGCATCGCATACAGTTAATAAGGTTGATATTGATAAAGCATGGGGCAAGGTTCATCAGCAGATGAAGAAAAAAACCGTTCAGCCAGAGCCAGTAGCAAAAACGGTTACCTTCCAAATTCCTGTATGGCTAAGAGTTGCGGCGGTGCTGGTTATTGTGTCGGGTATATCGTTTGGGCTTTACAGGTACTACACCACTGCTTTGCTTTACCCCACAGAAATGGTTGCAGCAGCAAGCGAGGATAGCGTTATTACTAAGAGTTTGGCCGATAGTTCAACTGTTGCGCTGAATAAGAACAGCAAAGTAACCTACGCCAAGAATTATGGGAAAAATGAGCGCAGGTTGAAGCTTGAAGGCGAAGCCTTCTTCGATGTAAAGCATATCGACGATAAACCGTTTATTGTAGAGGCCGAGGGAACACTAATTGAGGATATTGGAACATCGTTCAATATTAAAGCGGTTGATACCGATACCATTGTTGAGGTGTTTGTGAAATCGGGCGAGGTGATATTCTTTACAAAGGATAATAAGGGAATAAGCCTTACTGCGGGCGAAATGGGAATTTACAATAAGAATACTAGAACATTTACAAGGATTGCATCGCCCGATGTTAATGCAACGGCTTATGTAAACAAGGTTTTCCTTTTCCAGAACGTTCGCCTTGCCGATGTGGTTCAGCAGCTAAATATGGTTTATGGTACCAACATTCGTTTTGGTAACGAGCAACTAAAGGATTGCACAATATCAGTTAAGTTCGAGAATGAGGATATAGCCTTGATTCTAAGTATTATTAGCGAAACGCTCGAATTAACTGTTACAAAGGATACAGATGGATATATAATTAACGGAGATGCCTGTAAAAAGGAGTAAGCAGAATGAAGAAGATACTTTTACTATTCCTGATATCAACCCTAACTATCAACCTAAAATCGCAGAATAGTTCAGTACCGCCGCTTGAGCGCGAGGTAACACTATCCATATCGAACGAATCTGTTCCCTTTGTACTTAATGCAATTTCGCAACAAACAGCCGTGGTGTTTTCCTATAGCCCAAACGTTATAAGCACAACAAATAAAATTAGTATTGATGTAAATGCAAAATCGGTAAGGCATACGCTCAACACAATTTTTACAGGAACGGTAAAGTATAAGGTACGTGGCAAGTATATAATTCTGCAAAAGAATGATGCTGTGGCAAAGGAGGAGGTTGTGGTTGAGGGATACCTGTATGATTCCCAAACTGGCGATAAATTAACCAATGCTACCGTTTACAGCAAGGAGCAAAAGGTATCGACCCTAACCGATGAGTATGGCTACTTTAAACTCGAAGTTCCTACCGATGCTGCAAACCCCGAGCTAAAAGTCAGCAAGGAGGGTTATGCCGATACACTGTTATCGCCTATTTCGGGCAACCTGAATTATGTTAACGTTGAATTATCCACAAAGCAGAAGATAGAGGAAACACCTTTGCTTATAGAACCAACTGTAGAAAAGGAAAAGAATCGAATCAGAATGCCGGAATGGTTAATCCCTAATCGGTTATTAATCAACACCAAAAACATTTCCGATACGCTTTTCAGTAAGTTTCAGTTTTCGCTTATTCCTTTTGTGAGTACTAATAAGTTATTGTCGGGTAAAACCGTGAACGACTATTCATTGAATATGACTATTGGCTACGTGCAGGGTGTGCGGAAGGTTGAGTTGGGCGGTATTGCTAATATTGTTAGGGAGGATGCTGGGTATTGTCAGTTAGCGGGCGTTGCTAACGTTGTTGGCGGGTTGGCCTATGGGTTTCAGGGTGCAGGAACATTCAATGCCGTTAGGCAGATGAGTGGTATACAGGCGGCTGGTGTTATAAATTTTGTTCTTAACGATGCGGATTACATTCAGCTAGGAGGAACAGGAAACTTTGTGGGCGGAAAATTTACTGGAGTGCAAGTTGCGGGTATTTTCAATATCGGTAGCGAAATGAGCGGAGTTCAGGTTGCCGGAGTTACCAATCTTACTGGCGAAGCCGAAGGGGTTCAGGTGGCCGGTGTACATAACCACGCTAAGAAAATTGTTGGAACGCAGGTTGCAGGTGTTATAAATAATACGGATAGTCTGGACGGAGTTCAGGTAACAAGTGTGTTTAACCGAGCGGCATACTTTAAGGGTTACCAAATTGCTGTAATCAACTATGCCGATTCGTGCGATGGTATTCCCTTTGGTCTTTTCAACTTTGTGCGGAAAGGTTACCACAAAATTGAACTATCGGCCGATGAGGTTTTCTACTCAAACCTTGCATTCCGAAGCGGAGTAAAAAAATTCCATTCAATAGTATCAGTTGGAATTAGACCTGAGAATTTGGATAACCCTGTTTGGATGTTTGGATACGGCTTGGGAACAACTCTCGGAAAATCGGACAAATACTTATTCGACATAGATTTAACGGCACATCAAGTAATGAAGGGTAGTTACTTTGCATCGAGGAACTCAATCTACAAGTTTACGCTAGGTTTAGACAGAAAAATATCACCTAAAACCTCAATTACTTTTGGATTAACCTACAATATCTACGTAACAGATACTAATTCGAAGTACTACAGCGATACTTTTTCCTCGTTAGTTCCTTACTCCTTTACAAACAGCACAAGTAGTAACGGAAATAATGTGAAGACTTGGGTAGGCGGAAAGATTGGGATAAGGTTTTTGTAGTTGATAATCAGAATATTTACATTAACTTTTTTATTGACGCTTCCAAGTCCTACGGACCCTGGAAGGTCTGTCTTACACTTCAAAAATCATCATTCGTTAATCAATATTCAAAATTTTTAAAAAATCTCACTTTAGTAATAGGGGTATAGTTGAAAAAGGTTGTCATAGGTTTGAATTATAATTAAAAAAATCATGAAAACAACTATTAAACTTATTGCAAAACTCTTTATTTATCTGGCGCTTTACGCGTTTAGTTTAGTATCATTTAAAATTGCTAGTTCCCAAAATTTAACTCAAGTTATTAAGGGCAATGTGGTAGATGTTGAAACTCAAACAACGCTTCCTGGTGCAACAGTTGTAATACAGGGTTCAAATCCTACACTAGGTGCATCTACCGATATGGATGGAAATTTCCGGATAGAAAACGCTCCACTTGGCCGTTACAGCATTCAGATTGCATTTGTTGGCTACGAGCAAGTTGTGATTCCCGAAGTGCTTATAACATCGAGCAAGGAGGTTGTGCTTAATGTTGGTCTTAAGCAGAGCATCAACCATATCCAGGAGGTGGTGGTAAAGGCCCATACACGAAAGGATAAGCCAATGAACCCAATGGCAACAATCAGCGCAAAGTCGTTTACGGTTGAGGAAACCCGCCGTTACGCTGGTGGTTTGGATGACCCAGCTCGCATGGTATCTGCATTTGCGGGTGTTACCGTTGGTAACATTCAGGATAATGCAATTATTATTCGGGGTAACTCGCCCAAGGGTGTTTCGTGGCGATTGGAAGGGGTTGAGATTCCAAATCCAAATCACTTTGCAGGCGGAAACGTTGCTGGTGGTGGAGTGGTAACTGTTTTTAGCAGTCAACTATTGGCTAACTCCGATTTTTTCACTGGTGCTTTTCCTGCAGAGTACGGCAATGCACTTGCAGGTGTTTTTGATATGAAGCTACGTAGTGGAAACAACGAAAAGCGTGAGAGCACGTTTCAGGTGGGACTAATGGGAATTGACTTTGCATCTGAAGGACCTTTTGTAAAAGGAGGAAAATCGAGTTATCTATTCAACTACCGATACTCTACTCTTGACTTAATAAGCAAGATGGGGCTTATACCTTCAGAGCAAATTCCGCGATATCAGGATTTGTCGTTTAAGTTAAATTTTCCAACCAGCAAAGCAGGAACATTTTCGATATGGGGTGTTGGAGCTATTGATAACAACACCGAACCAGAGGATAACGACTCTGTAAACTGGGAAACAGACTGGGATAGAACTTCGTACGATTGGAATATAAGTATGGGAGCTGCGGGTATTACCCATAAAATTCTACTTGGTAGTAAAACCTACTTGAATACTTCTCTTGCAGCATCGGGAACAGTTAACACTATGTACGGAGAGCGATACGATGATTTTCTTGTTCTGCGCCCCAACTGGGACTTTACCGATAAATCGGGCAGGGTAGGGGTTAATACTTTTTTGAACCATAAATTCAGCGCAAAACATACCGTTAGAACAGGAGTAAACTACAGTAAAATTCTGTATAATATTGATTTAAGTAGCACTATAAACGATAAACCCGAAACCTTTCAGAATTTTGTTAAGCAGAATGGAAGCAGTAACTACGCTGAATTCTACATACAGTCGAAGTACAGTGTAACCCAGAATTTAACGGCCAACACAGGCGTGAACTTCAACTACTTTGCTTTGAATGGAAACTACTCAATTGACCCACGTTTTAGCCTGAAATGGGACTTTGCCCAGAACCAATCAGTTTCGTTTGGTTACGGAAAACATAGCCAGTTGGAGGAGCTAAAAATCTACCTTATAAAGAAAGAAACAGCGGGAGAAGACCACTATCCAAACAAAAACCTAGAATTATCAAAAGCACATCACTTTATACTTGCTTACGATTGGTTAATCAACAGCAACTTAAGGTTGAAGGTGGAGCCATACTTCCAGTACTTATATGATGTCCCCGGAATAGCCGATAGTTCTTACTCCTTAATCAACTTTAAGCAGGACTGGTCGTTTATGAATGCCTTGGAGAACAACAGCGTTGGCAGAAACATTGGGGTTGATATAACCTTTGAGCGGTTCTTGAATAACAATTACTACTATTTGGTTACTGCATCAATATTCGATTCCAAGTACAAAGGCGACGATAATGTGTGGCGTGATACAAGGTATGATAAGGGTTTTGCAATGAACATACTATTTGGAAAGGAGTTTATGTTCAGTAAAAACAGGATGCTGGGCGTCAACTTAAGGGCAAATATAATGGGAGGGGAGCGCTATAGCCCTGTAAACTATACACAATCGATGCAGGATAAAATAATTATTTATGATGAGACATTTGCATTTGAAAAACAGAATCCTACAGTCTACAATATGGATATTTCCATAACATACCGAGCCAATAAGCGTCGATATTCGGGAGTGTGGGCACTTCAGGTTAAGAATGTGTTAGGTTCGCCAATGGAGGAGGGATATGTGTATAACTACCGAACCAATAAAATTGAGAAATCATCGTCGGTGGTGCTGCTTCCAGTGTTAAGCTATAAGGTGGAGTTTTAAGCTTGTTGTAAAAGATTACACCACAAAGGACTCAAAGTGTTTCACTAGGAGCACAAAGTCCTTTGT
>WBUV01000542.1 GCA_008933525.1 Bacteroidales bacterium
CCCATGATGGTATTTCACTTATGGATTTATCGGGAGTTATGCTTTTTGTAAATGCCCGAAAAGCCGAAATGGTCGGTGCTGATTCAGCCGATGTTTTAATAGGGAATAATGCCTTCAATTTACTGACACCAGAGAGTAGAGCCTTTGTTGAATCGCAAATGCCCATTATGATGGAGCAAGGCTTTGTGGAAAACTTGCAAGCAGAGGTTCTGCGGTTCGATGGGACTACCTTCAGTGCTGAGTTTAATATTAATATTCTAAACGATTCGCATGGTAATCCTACTTATATAATGGATACTATGCGCGATATTACTGAGCGCAAAAATGCCATAAATTCCATTGAGCAAAGCGAAAGAAAGTACCGCGAACTCTCCGAACTTTTACCTCAGGTTGTATGGGAGGCCGATATGAATGCACGTTTCACCTATTCCAACAAAATGGGATTGGAACTCTTTGGCTACACTCAGGATGAATTAAATAATGGAATTAGTATCCTCGATGTTATTATTCCTGAAGATAGGGAACGAGCAGTGAGTAATATTAAAGATCTTCTTTTTAACAATATTGTTAATGCCGATGCAGAGTATACTGGTTTAAGGAAGGATGGTACAACATTCCCTATCGAAATATATACTAGTGTTATTCTCTCGCAGAATCATCCTGTTGGTTTCAGGGGAATTACCATTGATGTTTCCGAACGGAAGGAGGCCCAGAGAGCTCTTCGCGAAAGCGAGGAAAAGTACAGAACCCTTATGGAAAACCTTAACGAGGTTATTATGATGGTCGATAACGACGATAGGGTGCAGTTTGTGAACCATAAGTTTACCGAAAAACTGGGCTATTCATACGACGAGATTATTGGCAAAATTGGCTACGAGGTACTCCTCAGCGAAGAGGATAAGATCAAAATTATTAATGCAAATAAGGTTAGACTAGATAAAGTTATTAGCCAGTACGAAGCAACTTTTATTTCCAAGAGCGGAGAACGAATCGAATTTCTGATTAGCGGAGCCCCAATAATAAACAACAAAGGCGTTACCGTTGGCTCCATTGGTGCATTGATGGATATAACAGAACGAAAAAAAGCGGAAAAAGCACTGCACGAAAGTCAGCAACTTTTCGAAATTCTTGCGTTAATGGCTCCTGTAGGTATTTTCCGCACAACTTCATCAGGATATACTACTTATGTAAACCCTAAATGGACTGAACTTTCGGGTCTTACTATCGAGGAGGCTCAAGGTGATGGTT
>WBUV01000225.1 GCA_008933525.1 Bacteroidales bacterium
GATATTTATTAAGGGTGCTATTTCCTTCGACGATAAATTCATTCGAAGGTATGCGCATAATCTCAAATCGCTTGCGGTTAGTGTAGGATAAGCATCCTTTAGTCTTTTAAAGAAGTTTTGGTGAGCTTGGTCGAATAGTTTCTCAAATATTTCCCAATCGTGCTCATTATCAATGTTCTGATTGATGAGTTTGTTGATTTTATCGAAGTATTTATTCGGAATGCGGTATCCGAGTTCTGTTTTCATCCCGGCAAGTTCATTGCCAATCTCCATTAGAAGTTCATTTTTCTTCACGATTGACATTGTACTGAGGGCAAGTTGTGAACTTTTATTTTGGATATCGGCCTGTAAATTATCGTTTTGGAGTTTTATGATTGTTTTTTCTGCTTCCTCGCGCTCTCGGTTGAGTTTTTCTTCTTCGAGTTTTCTTTGCCTATCAATATGCCGCTGAAGTCTAATCCTATTGAATTTCCATAACAGGTATACCATTATAATTACAAAGGCGCAATAAAAAATAATGGCTGTTGTCGACTGGTAATACGGCGGTTTTACTTCGAATGTGAGTTCTGACGATTTTGTTACGATACCTTTCGCATTCAGAGTTCTAACTTGAAATGTGTAGTTTCCGGTTGGGAGTCTATTGTAAAGAACAGTTGTATTTGTATTCCAATTGCTCCATTCATTTTCAATCTCCAGGAGTCTATACTGAAAGTATCGTTTTGTCCCCAATACTTCGTTAGATGTAAACGATACCTCTATATTATTCTGGTTGAATGGAATCTCAACTTTTTTTGTTGTGGTTATAGGGTGACCCTCTTTTGAATTGCCATCGCTCCATATTTGTAACGATGTTATGGACGGGGGAATGTTAATTTCAACCAGCCTGTTCAATTGAAATATGTTCAGTAATGCAAACCCATTATCGAGACAAATAAGTTCGAGGCTATCGTTTAAGCTTGTAATATTTTCATAATTCTCAACCAGATTAAAGTTGTACATTTCAGGTATTATGCGGTAAAGCAGGATTGCTTTCCCGAATCGTATCTCAAATAAACCCCATTCATTATTCTTTATAAACCAGTACCGAGAGTTTGGCAACGAGATTATTGCGTACGATTTCTCAAAATCTTGTAGTTGAGCATTCAATTCATCAAATAAAACAAACTGTTCTTTTATATCATCCCATCGTAAAAGACCTTTTTTTGAGGGCACTACTATTCTATTATCGACTTTGTAAACTCGATTTGTTTTAAAGTTTAACCCTTGCTTGTCGTCAATCTTAAGGGTTTTCACAATTGAACTTAGGTCGCTGTTGGGCTGAAGTCTGGTGATTCCGTCAATGGAATGACCTAACCAAATGTTACCCTGAAAATCAACCTCCAGAAGTTTTGAAGGAGATGAGAATCCTTCAATGGTTTGGTGCTGAACTAGACTGCTTTGCTCTGTTTTGTAGGTAACTAATTGGCTATATGTGTTTTGGATGTATACACCTTTGTCGTTGTCTAGTTTGATAAGATTGTATCCACCGCTTAAACTGCCAATTTTCTTAAGTTTATTGTTTTCAAGCAGATAAGTCCCATCATTTAGTCCGCAGTAGATTTTATTATCGATAAGTTTTATAAACCAAACCTGACCTTGCGTACCAGGTATTAACTTTTTACTGCTAAAATGGTTGTCTTTTCCTAGCTCATAGTAGTATATTCCTTGGTTAGAGCCAATATAAAGTTTGTTATTGTGGATTATTCCCGTATAAACCGATTCCGAGTTGTTTTTATCTAGATAAATATCAAAAGGAGTATTGAAGGAAATGTAGCTCAATCCCTTATCCAAACCAAGCCAAATGTTGCCCAATTTGTCGGTATCAATTGAAAGAATTGTGCTGTTTTGTAAATACTTAGAATCAATATGATTGATTAGTTTTCCATTGCTATTTATAATAAACACTCCATTGAGTATTGAGCCAAGGCAATACTGGTTATTTATGAATAATCCATTGTTTATATTACTGGCAAATAAGGTTTCGTCAATGTCAGTTTTCCATTGTTTAAAATTAATCCCATCGTAAACGTAGAGCCCTTTATTATTCGTCCCAAATAGAATTTTATTACCGTTAAATGGAAGAGCAACTTTTACTTCGGTATTCCTAAATATCTCGCTATTGGGTACAAGTTGTAATTTATCGTCGATAACCCTGTGTAGCATCCCATTAATTTCCTGAATGAACAATTGGCCATTAACGTTTAGCAAGAATAACACAGGAAAAGGGAGTTCTATGGATTTGATTGATTTTCCATTAAAAACATAGATTGAACCAAAACTTTGAAAATAGATGCTGTTGTTATGCTTAACAATTCTCCAGAATTCCTGATTTGCAGGGGAGTTTTGAATATTGGTTGATAGTGAATGGTAATTGCCCAGTGTATTGTTAGTTATATCCCAATAGCCAAACTCTTCAAATGAGCCAACAAAAAGCTTGTCATTATCATAAAGTACTGACCGTATTATTGTTTTACTAGGAATATTTTCCAGTTCCCAGTTAGCACCATTAAAATGAAGTAAGCCATTGTTGTTCGCAACAAACAATAACCTATCTCCGGCAATACTCAAATCCCAATTTTGATTACCAGCCAGATACTCTGATTTGCTGTAATTTGTAACATGAAAAGTTGGTTGGCTGTATGCCAACTCAACAACTAATGAAAGAGTAAGTAATGCAAAGAATTTAAATGATACTCTAGTCATATTATTTATATGATTAAAGCAAATTTAGCATTTAAATTGATTATTCTGCAATCACACCCGAACCAATGAGTTCTTCACCATCGTACCACGAGGCGAACTGACCTGCAGTTATTCCTCGTTGGGGTTCGTTAAACGCGATGTATATACCCTCGTCCTTACTGTAAAGTGTGGCTTTTTGAAGCGGTTGGCGGTAGCGAATCCTAACCATTAGTTCAATGTGTTGACCAATGGAAAGTTTTAAATCGGGACGTACCCAGTGAACCTCGTTTGAGTTAATGAACAGCGCTTTGCGGAATAAACCAGGGTGGTTTTGTCCCATTCCAACATAAACAATATTTTCTTGAATATCTGTCGATATTACAAATAGTGGTTCTGCTTTTCCACCAACATTTAGTCCTTTACGTTGGCCGATTGTGTAAAACTGTGCACCTTGATGTTCGCCTACCTTTTTACCAATATTTTTACTATAAACAAATGGTTTAGATAGATTTTCAAGATCTGTTTCGTCGTAATTTGTTATTGAGTTATAGTATTCTGCAGGGATTTCAACAATATTCCCTTGTTGCGATTTTAGTTTTTGCTGAAGAAATACGGGTAAATCAACTTTCCCTACAAAACAAATACCTTGGGAATCCTTTCGTTCTGCAGTAGCAAGTCCAAGTTCGGCAGCAATTCTTCTTACTTCTGGTTTTTGTAAATGACCAATAGGGAAAAGGGCTTTAGCTAGCTGTTTTTGGTTGAGTTGGCACAGAAAGTAGCTTTGGTCTTTATTTCCATCCAATCCTGCTAAAAGTTGATAGTAAGTATGTCCATTAACGTTTATTTCTCCTTTACGGCAGTAATGGCCAGTTGCAACGTACTTTGCATCTAATTTTAGAGCGGCCTCCATAAACGCATCGAATTTAATTTCGCGGTTACAAAGTACATCGGGGTTTGGGGTTCTGCCTTTTGAGTACTCATCGAACATATAATCTACAACCCGCTTGCGGTATTCATCGCTTAAATCCACAAATTCAAATGGAATTTTTAGCTTGCGGGCAACCATTTCGGCAAAGTTCTTATCGTCATCAAAAGGGCAATCGCCTTTAAGCACGCCAGTGGTGTCGTGCCAATTCTTCATAAACATACCAATAACCTCGTAGCCTTGCTGTTTAAGCAAATAAGCAGCAACGCTAGAGTCAACTCCGCCCGATAAACCAACTACTACTCTTTCCATTTAGACTTGTTTTCAGTATGCAAAGGTACTAATTTCTGAAATAATCGCTTGGCGATGTTTGTAAGTTTAATAGAATAAGGGATGACCAAGGCCATCCCTTTGTTGTTATACCTTTTTTAATTTCCATTTTCCTAGTTTAAAAACAACTATTGCGGTTAAGGTCATTGTTGTTTCAGCAACTACAATGGCGTAGTAAACACCATGTTCATTAAGGCCAAGCTTTATGGCAAGTAGGTATGCTAAAGGAATTTCCAGAAACCAAAAACAGAATAAATTAATAATCATAGGGGTAAATGTGTCGCCTGCTCCATTCAATGAGTTAACCACAACCATTCCAAAACCATACGAAATAAATCCAATGCTTATTATTCGAAGACACTCCGCGCCTTTAGCAATAACCTCCGCATCACTTACGAGTAATTGGATAAACCATGTTGGCCAAATTATCAGCAATAATCCAATTATGCCAAGGAAAACTGCATTGGCAATTCCTGTTGTCCAAACCGATTTTTCGGCTTGATGTGGCTTTCCTGCCCCTAAATTCTGACCAACAAGTGTTGCCGCTGCGTTGCTTAGCCCAACCGATGGTAACAATGCAAATATAATAAGTCGAATTCCAATGGTGTAACCTGCCACCGATACGCTTCCAAACTCAGAAATTATTCGCACCATTACAACCCAACTTGTTGTAGCAATAATTAGCTGCGATATTCCTGATAGCGAAAGTTTTATAAAACTCCATATTTGTTCCAGGTCGGGTTTTAAGTCGTTAAGCATAAGTTGAATGCGGCTGCTTCCCTTTAAAAGGATGTATAGCTGGAATAGTACTCCAACTCCACGTCCAATATTAGTTGCAATGGCTGCTCCCTCAATTCCTAATTCAGGGAATGGTCCGTAGCCCATTATCAGCAAAGGGTCAAGTACTATATTTATTGAGTTTGAAACCAGTAAAACCCTTAAGGCAACGGCTGCATCGCCAGCGCCTCGGAATATTCCGTTGAAAAGGAAAAGGAACATAATTGTTGCGTTACCTCCAAGCATCCACTTGGTATAACTTCCATACTTGGCTACCGACGAATCGCTTGCTCCCATCAAACGTAATAGTTCATCGCTGAATAGAAGTCCAATAATTGATATTGCTACTGAGACAACAGATGCTACAAGTATTGATTGAAATGCTGCGTTGGCTGCTTTCCGGGGCTCTTTTTCACCTATTCGGCGCGAGACTATTGCCGTTGCCGATATGGCAAACCCAATACCGAATGCGTAAAGTATGGATAGCATCGATTCAGTAAGACCAACAATGGATACGGCTTCGTGGCCTAACTTTGAAACAAAGTAGATGTCTACAATGGTGAAAACTGACTCCATAGCCATTTCGAGAACCATTGGTATGGAGAGTAGGAGTAAGGCTTTGCGTAAATTAATTGCCGTGTAATCGGCGTCGGAACCGGCTATCGACTCCGAGATATCTTTTAAGAATGATTTGAATTTATTCTGATATATTTTGATGCTATTACGGTTCATAACGTCTTCGTTTTCGATGTTTAACATATTGATTTTCGATTTGTTCTGTTGATGTTTCTGCAAGAAGTGTTTGCACGCCAAACACGACAATTGACATTGAATCAAAAGTATTCATAGCGAATCCTCCAAAAATTAAGTTATTAGTAAAATTGATTTGATTAAAAAAACGAAAAAATGAGAAATTGCCGATGAATGCTTTAGCAGACTGCTATAGCCACTGTGGTAAATCGATCGACAATTATAAGTTTCATCAGAGTAGATTGTTAAAGTACAAAGGTAAAGC
>WBUV01000226.1 GCA_008933525.1 Bacteroidales bacterium
GCCTGAGTTGCTACCACCAGAAAAACGCTCAAAAGGTCGGGGGTTAATCCTGGCCATGGGGCATCGGCAATGGTAAGAATTGAGCCATCAATAAATGTATCGATCTCGTAATGATCCTGAGCGGGAATAAAAATATCATCGTTAATCAAATCGAACTTAATGCCCATTCGCTTAAACGCATCGGGAATAATACCTAAATTTGAATAGGATACATTCTTTATGGTAATTTCGCTATTGGTCATTGCGGCTAAACCAATAAACGATCCTATCTCAATCATATCGGGAAGAATGGTATGCTCACAACCATTCAAACTCTCCACTCCTTCAATAGTCAGCAAGTTGGATCCAATTCCGCTAATTTTAGCGCCCATACTAACCAACATTTTGCAAAGTTGCTGAACGTATGGCTCGCAAGCCGCATTAAAGATTGTGGTTTTACCGGGAGTAAGAACCGAAGCCATTAGGATATTTGCAGTTCCAGTAACCGATGCTTCATCCAAAAGCATGTAGGCTCCCCGCATATTCTTCCCCTCTATAGTAAAGAAATTGTCCTTTGAATCGAAATTAAATTTGGCACCAAGTTTTTCAAATCCTAGAAAGTGAGTATCCAGCCTACGCCTACCAATTTTATCGCCACCGGGTTTAGGAGCGTATGCTTTGTCGTATCGTGCAAGCAAAGGACCAACAACCATAATTGAACCTCGAATAGCAGCCGCTTTAATCTTAAAGTCGTCGGTTGTTAAGTAATCTATATCAATATTGGCAGCCTGAAAAACACATTCCGATTGACTTTTACGGACAACATCAACACCCATACCTTGTAAAAGCTCAATCAGCTTATTTACATCCCTTATATTGGGAATATTTTTTATGGTTACGGGCTTGGGGGTTAACAGAACTGCGCAAAGAATTTGTAAAGCCTCATTTTTTGCTCCTTGTGGGTGGAGTTCGCCTTTAAGGCGTTTTCCCCCATAAACCTCGAATGTAGCCATAGTAAAAATTTATCGTTTTCTGTGTTGTTGGTGCTTAATTCGTTTATTCTTGAAATCTCTGCTCTCAACTAACTTAAGACCAGGAGCCATTGTTAATGCTCCATCGCTTAAGGTTTTCATATCTCTAAAAATATCCTCGTCGAGAACTGAGTCTTTATTCCATGCAATATTGGCTTTTTTCATCTGGTTTGCAATCATCTGTTTAAGAGCCTCCTTCTCGGGGCCTTCCTCCATTGCAATTGCCTTTTCAATTATCAACTCAATAACTCTTCCGTAATGCTTATATTTTATTGGGTTGTTTGGATAAGGGATTTGCTTTGGTTTTTCCTGATACTGCTCAACCGAAGGGATTGGATAAGGAGAATCTATATCCAACTTAAAATCGGACATAATAAAAAGATGATCCCAAAGTTTATGCTTAAAATCGTTGATATCTCTCAGATGAGGATTAAGGTTTCCCATGATGCCAATTAATGATCGGGCCAATCTGTTACGTTCATCTCTATCCTCAATTCCTGCTATATGATCGACCATTTGTTGAATATGTCTACCATATTCAGGCAAAGAGAGTTTCTTGCGCTGTGTATTGTAATCCATTATCTGTGAATTGTGTGTTAAATGTAGTATAAATGCCTTAAATAAAAAAGAGAGTTACCAAAAAGGTGTTTTCGAAGTATATTTTTTGCAAAACTAATCTTTAAATGGAGATTTTGCAAGTAAAGCGATTAAAGAAAGCAAGTTGTGTAAAGCCCAAAAAGCAATTTACGATTCTGGCCCCTACTACCTATGTTACAATCTTAAGGTTGGCATACTTAAGTAACAAAGTTTTTTGCCCTGCGGCATGAAACTGAACAGTTGCTTTCTTGTTAGCACCATCACCCTCAACGGCAATTACTTTTCCTTGACCAAATTTCTCGTGGTACACTTCATTGCCATCTTTAATAGCATCGGGTAAAACGGTTTGCAAATTACCTTTTGGGACAGCTGGCGCTGAGGTTGAAGTCTTTGGTTGAAAACTAGTTCCAGAAATCGCATGTCGGCTTGACTGCAACTTACTTCGTCCAAAAAGGTCATTACTTTCAGTAGGTTTACTTCGAGAATCTCCTGGAAAATCAGTAGAAGACTCAATGTATTGTGGATCGATTTCTGCAATAAAACGGCTTGGATTCGAATTATTGGGAACGCCCCACTTATAGCGTGTTTGTGCACACGAAATGGTGATTCGTTTCGCGGCTCGGGTAAGAGCCACATAGAACAAACGTCGCTCCTCCTCCAGTTCATCGGCAGATTGGGTTGATATGTTTGAGGGAAAAAGATTCTCCTCCAAACCTGTCAAAAAAACATAATCGAACTCCAAACCTTTTGATGAGTGAATAGTCATCACGCTGACCTTATCCTTATCATCTGGGTTATCGGTATCCAAATCGCTAAGCAAAGCAACGTTCTCCAAGTAATCGACAAGCGTAACGGTTCCCTCCTCACCTTCCTCCTTTTTGGAGTCGATAAACTCACGAATACCGTTGATTAACTCCTCAATGTTTTGCAACCTCGAAATTCCTTCGGGCGATTTATCGAGTTTCAAGTCATTCAGAATACCTGAATTATTAGCAATAGCGTATGCTGTTTCGTAAGCATCGGCGGTGTAAATCATTGCCTGATACTTACCAACCAACTGTGTAAAATCCATAAGTTTCTTAACCGTTGGAACTTTAATTCCGCTATTTACTTTATTAAGCTGACCAATGGCATTCCAAAGGCTAATCCCATTATGATTAGCAAGTTCGGTCAGATGTTGCATAGTGGTATCGCCAATTCCGCGGGCTGGGTAGTTAACAATTCTTCGGAGTGCTTCGTCGTCGTTCGGATTAACGGCCAATCTGAAATAGGCCAACAAATCCTTGATCTCTTTACGTTGATAGAACGATAAACTACCATAAACCTTATAGGGAATATTCCGCTTACGGAGCGTTTCCTCAAAAATACGCGATTGTGCATTTGTTCGGTACAGTATAGCAATATCGCTGTACTTACAATGGTTCTGCTGTACAATACTGAGAATTTCCGATGCAACAAGAAAACCTTCCTCCTGATCGGTGTACGATTGAATTAACTTAAATTTTTCGCCAACATCGTTTGCAGAATAGGCAACCTTCTTTATCTGCTTGAGATTTTTTTCAATTACGCTATTGGCGGCATTCACAATAGTTTGAGTGGATCGGTAGTTTTGCTCCAGTTTAAACAGTTTATAGTCCTGATAATCGTTACGAAAATTGAGGATATTCTCAATTTTTGCTCCACGGAACGAGTAAATGCTTTGAGCATCATCGCCAACAACACAAACATTCCGATGATTGGTTGCAAGTTTTTTAACTATTAAGTACTGCGAATAGTTTGTATCCTGGTACTCATCAACAAGAATGTATTTAAATTTGCGCTGATAGGCCTCCAAAACTTCGGGAAAATCTCTAAAAATCACATTGGTATTCAGCAATAAATCATCGAAATCCATTGCTGAAGCCTTTTGGCAATACTGCATGTACAAAGTGTAAATCCTGCTAATTTCGGACTTCCTATTCTTGGCATCCTGAGCGAGAATTTGTGTATTGGACGCATAGGCCTGTGGTGTTACCAAGTTATTTTTAGCTGATGATATCCTACTTAGCACTTCGCTAGCTTTATACAACTGAGGATCCAACTTCAACTCTTTTATAATCTGGTTTATAAGATTCTTCGAGTCAGCTGTATCGTAAATGGTAAAATTCTTGTTAAACCCAAGTTTTTCGGCCTCATTACGTAAAATTCGTGCAAAAATTGAGTGAAATGTACCCATCCACAGCTGCGATGCAGTTTTTTCGCCAACTATTTTAGCAATCCTCTCCTTCATCTCCTTTGCAGCCTTATTGGTAAATGTCAAGGAAAGGATAGACCAAGGCGCAACTCCCTGTGTAAGCAAATGAGCTATTCGGTAAGTAAGAACCCTTGTTTTACCAGAGCCCGCAGAGGCAATAACTAAACTTGGCCCCTCGGTGTTAGTTACCGCTTGCCTTTGAACATCGCTCAACTCGCTTAAATAATCGTGCATTGTTAACCCAAATAATTTATAAGACTGAAGTTCGACATCAGATTATGTGCTGCCAATTCCACCCCGAAAACTTCTTTCTGAATATTTATTTGCCACAAAAGTAAACTACAGCAATTAGTATTACAAGAATAGGTTAGTATTGTTATTAACATAATACAAAACGCAAAACTAGCTAATCACTAAACAAGATTTTGGTTTTATTTCGTTAATATTGTAGTCCATTTTTCATATACAATGCAAAAGTTTTTTAAAATAGTACTTGTGTTTTACGCACTTATAGGGTGCAAATTAACTGCTTACGCACAAATTACTGCGCCTAACCGAGATTGGGCAAGAGCAACTCAATACATAAACTCGCCAGAGCATCAGGATTCTTTATTTACATTTTTCGCGAGCAACGGAATGCTTAAGGCAAAGCACACAACCAATAATCCATCAACTTTTTATTGGTATAAGTACAACTCGAACATTCCTACGCCAAGTTCAAGATTTCAACTTTTCCAAACTGTAACTAACGAAACATCCTCGGAATTAACCAATTTAACTGAAGGCGGATATAGAGTAGTTGTGGTGGACAACACCGATTCGACAGAAACTTTTACTGCATGGGTTTTTACTGATAATGTTGAGTTGAACAGAATCGACTATTTTAACAAGTGTCAGTTTTTGGAACTATCTGCAATTACAGCACCCACTTCGTACGATATCGAGAATGACAGATTTGTTTACCATGATATTTCGCGCACCAATCATCCCGAAATTAACACCTATGGAAGAAACTATTTTAGCTCAGTTATTTGGGATGCATCGGAATCGAGAGTTGAATTCTCGCCTAGTTCAACTTTGAAGCAAGTTATTGAGAAGCCCGCCCCTCTATTTAACTCATCGTACTCCGTAGAAATAACAAATGTGTTTGGAAGGAAATTAAACGCACAAACCCAAAACATTAATGCAATTGCCTCAAAAGCAATCCAAAACATTCAGGTTGAAAAGGATGGAAGCTGGACCGATTACGAAACTGGCTCGAGCAACGAAGCCTTACTTGGGATCAAAATGGAAAGCGCCTCGGTTAATTCCGACTCAATATACTGGAGACTTTCTAAGTTAAACATCACGAAATTGGGAGAAGAGTATAAAACTATTTGGAGAGATAGTTCCTTGTTCTCGACAAGAACAGAGGCTACACCCGATAAAAGGCTGATGAAACCAGGTTATTTTAAGATCTTCCACATGTCCGTTAACACCATGTCTGGCTGTAAAGATTCCGTGGAAGTTGAAGTTGTTGTTGATTCCTCCAAAATTAAATCCGATGCTGTTCCTAATGTATTCACCCCAAACAACGACGGCCTTAATGATTACTTTAGGTTTGTTAAACCTGAGGATAATATTAAATCGATAAAAACCTTTACCATAAGAATACTTAGCCGAACAGGAAAACTCATCTATCAATATACCGGAAACCCTAAAGAGTGGGAAGGATGGAATGGGAAAATTGATGGCAAAGGTGCCGATGCAGCCGAAGGTGTATACTACTTTATAATTGAAGCAAAAGGATGGGACGATAAAGAATTTGACTATGGTCCCTACAAGGGATTTCTGCACTTGTATAGAGGGAAATAGCAAAAACAAAAAAACCTTTCCAAAATAGCCGGAAAGGTTTTTTTGTATCAAGATGATTAATTGTTTAT
>WBUV01000227.1 GCA_008933525.1 Bacteroidales bacterium
AATTACAACACTCGTAATCGGCTATTTTAAGTGGGGTAGAGGAAAAATCTTGTTTTTCGAAAGTTGTATCGGGTACAAATAATCGATCCATTTACTTTTTGTGTTTTAACTGGAGTCCTTGCAGAAGAATCCTTAAAATTTGGTCGTTGCAAGGGCGGTACTGTGGTTGATTTGGGTTCCGGAAAAAAGCACTAAGTTCATGTTTGCTAATTTTCATTCCAGCCAGTTCAATTATGGTAAGTATTTCCTCGTCTTTAAGATTAAGCGCAATACGCAATTTTCGGAATATGATATTATTATTCAAGCGATCTTCGGCAACAAGTTCTACACCATCCTTCTTGCCTCTATTATTCACAATTAGACCGTTGAGGAAAATTGCCAGTTGATTATCGGTGATCTTAACAAAATCGGGATTGTCATCTTTTTTTAGCCAATCGCTAACTTCGGCACGAGTTACGGTTTGCCCTCCAAGGGCAAAGAGTTCTATCATTTTTGAGTCGTTGAAATCGAAAATGAATCGTATTCTCCTAATGATATCGTTCTGTGTAATCATATCGGTATTTTAGTGCGAAAATAATCCTTATTTTTTACTTCTCCACATCGGCGTCAACACTTATACTAATGCCAACAGGTGCTGTTTTCCATTCACCTTGACTTGTTTTTCGGTAATAGGTTTTTTCCTTAAGACCAGCACAAAAATACAACCGTCCATCACCTAAATCCTTAACGTGCTCAATTGTAACCAGAAAATAGCCCTGCATAACCAAATTATATTTCTCTAAATCTATCCGAACAGTTTCCTTTACGTCATTCTTTGTAAGGCTAAGGTATATAGGGTTTTCCAGAATATTCTCAAATGCTAAAGGCCCTGTAACTTTGTAAATGTTAAGGCGATAAAAAAGGGAATCGTAGGAGCAAACCGAAAAGTTTAAGTTAACACTTTTGAGTTTTGCAGTTTTTTTTACCTTCATAATAATACCCATCTCGTATCCCAAAAGATTATTCTCAAATCCTGCTGAGGCCATTTTTGAACGGGTCGAAACCCCTAACGTTTTTGGTTTAAAAATTCTAGGTGTTACAACTACGGGTTTTATCTCATAAACCTTTTCCTTTAAGGCAACCTTAACGTTGCCGTTTCTGAGCTCTGAAACCTTAACCTGTTTTGGAAAATAACCAATACTAGAAAAAAGTAACGAGTCGTTATTGAACTGCGAGTTTATATCTATGCTGAATTTTCCCTGAGAATCGGAAACAGTTCCAATATTCTTACCTAAAATTCCAATGTTGGTGTACTCAATGGTTTCGTCATTTTTATCGTTAACTACAACACCAGAAATTACTTGGCCAATAGCTAGGTTGAAGTTCAAAAGGAAGAAAAGTACAAGGAGCCTGCTCATATTAAGTTGAATGATAGTTAAACAATATACTAATATACTACAACTATCAACATGAACTATTGCATTGCGTTGATTTAATATATTTTAAGTTATGACTCGGTTATCCTATCCTTGTTCCATTTTTCACCTCTCGCTCTGGATGGAGCAAAACAACCTCCTTGTTTTCAGCAACAGCCCCAATTATTAAGCATTCGCTCATGAAGTTTGCAATCTGCTTTGGCGGAAAGTTAATTACAGCAATTACCTGTTTACCAATAATTTCATCAGGGTTGTATAGCTTTGTAATCTGCGCCGACGACTTCAATATTCCATATTCACCAAAATCGACAGTAATTTTATAAGCAGGATTCCGAACTTCCTTGAAAATTTCAACGCTCAAAACTGTGCCAACCCTCATTTCAACTCTTTGAAATTCGTCCCATTTTAAATCTGTAATTCTTGAATTACTCATATTAATGAAAATGATTTACGAAAGATGTTTATCGATTAGCGTTAATAGTTGTCCCTCATTGAAAGGCTTAGATATGTAATCGATAAAACCAGCATTTAATGCTCGCTCCCTATCCTCAACCATTGCAAAGGCTGTTTGAGCAATTATTTTAATATTAGGTCTGAGTTTTCTGATTTCCTGTGCTGCTTCAAATCCATTCATAATTGGCATTTTGATATCCATTAGTATAAGGTTAATATTATCATTTTGAAGACACAGTTCAACCGCTTGCCGTCCATTTCTTGCATAAATTGTTTCAATTTGACTTTTCTTAAGTAACTCTTTTATGAAAAGATAGTTAAACTCTTCGTCTTCCGCAATCAGAATTACTTTGTTTGAATTTAACGTTTTGACAGAACTGTTCAAAACTTCTCTAGTTAAATTCTCCTTGATAGGTTTGTATGGAATTGTAAAATAAAAGATGGACCCTTTGTTGATTTCTGAACAGACCCATACTCGGCCATTTAGTAATTTTATATTGCCCTTACAAATGGCTAATCCCAATCCTGTACCACCGTATTGCCTTGTAATTTCTACTTCAGCCTGAGTAAATCTGTCGAATATTTTATCCTGTAGGCTAGGATCAATACCAATGCCTGTATCCTCTATATAAAATTCTATTTCATTGTTTTTAAGTTTGTAGCCAACAGTGATTCTTCCGCTTTTTGTAAATTTATTGGCATTATTTATTAAATTATTCAGAATCTGCCTAAGTTTTGATTTGTCGGTTATTACAATACTTTTGTTGTTAGAAAGATCCTTCTTGATTTCAAAACTAACATTAGAATTTATGGTTGGTAATAGCGAAAGATAAACTTCGTCGATTAATTCATTTAGGTTTACAACTTCCGATTTTGCGATTATATTGCCCGACTCAATTAACGAAATATCCAACACATCGTTTACAATACTTAGTAGTTGATTTGAACTGCTGATTATAATATTGATGTAAGATTGCTTTTGGTCCTCGGTCAGATTATCACGATCAAGGAGTTGTGCAAATCCAATAATGCCATTCATTGGCGTTCTAATCTCGTGCGAAATATTCTGTAAGAAAGCCGTTTTTAACTTGTCGCTTTCCTTTGCTTTAAGTTCAGCATTTCTAATCTTTATAAGGTATTTTTTTAAGTAAAAATGAAAAAATATAGCAGTTACTATTACGTAAAACCATCCCTTATAGGTTTGCAGTTGGGTGAGTAATTCTGTGTTGGATATAAATGAGTGCATCAATCTATCTGAAAATAGTATCCACAATCCTCCTAACAGAAGGTAAATAATTATTATTTTGTACTCAAAATTTAGCTTTCGGATCATACTCTGTTTATTTGCAACTTTTTCAAAGTTAAATTAATATCAATAAAAATGTTTTATTTTGATTATGAATACATCGGTTTTAGAGTTGATATTCAACAATCAGCCAGTCGCGATGTAAGTGTTTAATTAATTCTTATACATATAAAGCGCTTCAATCAGAAATAGAAATTACTTCAAAAAACTTAAACAAATATTTTACAGAGTGAGTTCGAAAAAGGATGTCAAATAACAGTTTTCTATTTAAATATATTTAAGAATTTCTTGGAATGATCGAATAAGTACGGGATGTAAATTTGCAAAAAAAATAAAATGGATAAAAGATTAGTTGAGCCCAAATCGGTTAGTACTACAAGGCTGGTTAAAAGTGAAGATTTAAATCATCACGGCACTTTATTTGCTGGCAGAACAGCAGAATGGTTTGTTGAATCGGGATTTATTGCTGCTGCAACAATTGTTAATCCTAAAAGCATTGTTTGCCTACAGATACACGGATTATACTTTAGCCAACCAGCAAAACCAGGCGAAATATTGTCGTTTGTTTCAAAGGTAGTATATGCCGGCAAAAGCAGTTTGGTTTCGTATATCCACGTTATTAAAGAGGGACAAACCGAACCTTTTGTTAGTGGGTTTATCACCTTTATCAATGTGAATGAGGAGACAAAAGCAACTCCTCATAACATCGAAATTGTACCAATATCAGAGACAGATAAAGAACTTTACGAAAAAGCCAAAAGCTTAAAAAGGTAAACGGTTTGTAATCAATAAATTATTACTGATTATTTGGAAGTCTACCAATATGTAACTCCTTTTGCGCTTGCGATAAATAGGTAAATATTGGTAGATTTCTTAATGCCTCAACCTCTTTCTTCTTGTTAACATTAACAATTACAATATTGCCCATTCCTTTACCGTACTCGCCCCTGAAGTCATAGAACCCCGCAAGAACAGTTAACTGTCCAGAATTTATGAGTTCTCTATACTTTTTGTAAGCAATATTCACCTGATAATCCAAATTCTTTTCAATTACGTGTGAATGGAGATTATCAAAATCCTTCACAGCATTCTGTTCTCGGATAATTGGTCTTAAAAAGTCCAACTCGTGTTTAATTCCGTAAATTTCCGAATCGAAACCTTTTAGGTAGGCTTTTATTGCTCCACAATCAGAGTGTCCAAGAAACATCAGGATTGGTGTTTTTAGATGGTAGATACCATAATCAACCGAGCCCTCGGTTGAAAGAATTTGGTTGCCAATGTTTTGTATGGAGAAAACTTTGTTGGATGTGTCGGGCATTAGAGCATTCAGTGGCACACGAGAATCAGAACAGGTCACGAGCGTAATGTATGGCTTCTGTTCAAAGCCAAAACTTTCAAAATACTCACGAGGATGTGTTTGAGTAAAATAGTTGTTCCCAAGCACTATTTGAGTAATAATCTCAGGCGATTTAAGTACTTTAGGTTTAACAGGAGCCTTTTTAATATCGGGCTCAATTTCGCCAATGGCAGCTACAACAAAATCGTGAAGTGTATCGCGACGGCTAACGTGACCAAGTAGGTGCTCAATTTCTTCAAGCCTCAAAATATCCCTTACACCCGAGCGTGCTTCGGCAACTTTAAATTCAACTCCTTTTGCTTTAAGGTTTGTATATAGGCGTTTAATTAGTCTAGCACCACTGGAATCGATAGTGGCCGAAGAACTTAAATCGAGAATTACTGTTTTAAGCGTTGAGTCCGAACTCTGAATTTTCCCCCAAACAGTATTGTAAACAAATGCCACATTAAAGTAAACAATGGGCGATTCCACCCTAAAAAGAAGGATTCCTGGAATTAACTCATTGTCTGGATGTCTCTTAATGTCAGAATATCTGTTTGTGCCGGGAATTCTACCAAGAAAAGCAACATTAGGAGCCGATACATTCCTTATAATTAGTATTAGAGAGAATAATGCCGCAATTAACACACCTTGCAAAATTCCAAATATTAGTACATTTACAAGAGCTGTCATTGCTATGATAAAATCAAACTTATTGACATTCCATAGGCGTTTTATCTCCTTTATATCGACAAGCCCTTTTATTGCTACCAAAACAATTGATGCAAGTATTACGGTGGGTAGGTTTTTGAGCAAACCCGTTAGAAACAAAAGGCACAAAGCAATTCCTAATGATGCCACAGCCAAAGATATTGGAGTTTTTGCCCCAGCCTTATCGTTAACGGCCGATTGCGATAAACCTCCACTTGTTGGATAGCCCTGCCCAAGCGATACTGCTAGATTCGCTACACCCAGCGCAAGAAGTTCCTGCCTAGCATCTATATCGTAACCATTTTGCTGAGCCAGAGTTTTTGCTGCGGAAACACTCTCGATGTAAGCCAGAAGGAAACAGGCAAATGCCAACGGAAGAATGTTGCCAATATCAACCAGATTTAAATCAGGAACTTGCAGTTTTGGAAGTCCACTGGGTATAATGCCCACTGTTTTAAATCCCATTGCTCCAAGCGGAGTGAACGAAATAGTTAAAACCGATATTGCTACTACTATTATTGCTATTGGTT
>WBUV01000228.1 GCA_008933525.1 Bacteroidales bacterium
GATATAATAACCATTTTCAAATCTAAACCGATAGCCCGCATTAAAAAGAAATACGCCAATATTGTCCCTTTCAGCCCTTTCCCAATCTTCACCTACATCGAATACTTTCTTGGTTCTATCGAACTCAGCCAAAAAACCTATATAGGGTTTACTTTGATTATTCCCAACAAAATAGATTATCCCTGCACCTGCAGCAATTCCAGTCATACTGTCGTCATCGTCGACTTCATGAACAATGTAAGAAATAACACCAGCCGATGGAAAGCGGACATGAGTATTAAAAACCAAGTTGCTATTAATACCAAACTCAGCGCTAATTAATGGCCCAAACTGAATAAATCCAAGTGGATTAATTGAAAGTGAAAACTTTGAAATGGAGTAAGTCTCATTTGTCTTTACTTGCTGAGCTATACAGAACTCATTAATGGAAATTAAAACAATAGTTAAGATGATCAATATTCTTTTCATAACAAACCTTTTTTAAGTTTAACAATATTCCAGATTAATAACTAGTTATGGATTTTAAACGTAGAAATAACCTCTTCAAAAACTTTAATTTTTGTTTCGAATTCATTGGGTATAAGTTTCGCTTGTATGGTGTATTGCCTAGAACCTTTCTTGAACAAATACATCTTTATTTTCCTAGAACCTGCGTTAGTATTAATATCAAAAACACACCATTTGGTATTCATACCATTAATAATATCATCTCCTTGCGAATCAATTGGATTTTTCTTGCCGATTCCCATATTTCGCTTAGTAATCTTCATCGCTTCATTTAAAGTCAAAGCACCTGTTGCTCCAGTTGTAATTATTAACAGGTTATTTGAATCTAAGCTATCGCATGCACTCAAAGCACTTACTAATGCATTTTTATCGTAACTAAAAACCCATGATTGAGGAAACTCTATGGAGTAATTCTTATCCTCATTATCATAACGTTTTGTAGACTGACTGTAGCATGAAATAGTATATATACAGATCGATACTATTATGCATGCAAATAATTGTAGCGTTTTTTTCATTTTATCTTTTTTTAAATTAATGATATTGAAATTCACTAGTTAAAAATAACTGTATGCCTATTTATTGAATTGTAAAAATTGGCCAAAAAAAAACGCATTAATTATTTGTAAACAACTTATATTCTGTATATTGATATTGTTTTTTTCATAATCTTTATATACATTTAACTAAATAACTATTACTTTGAGCAATGGATTTACTATACAGAAAAGTATTCCCCTGCAAGGAATTATCTAACTTTATTAACTGTTACTACGAGTTTAACGATTATGGAATGTTCAAAGGACAGGGAGTTAGAATTCTGAACAATGGCTTCACCGAAATGATTATACAACTGGCAAGTCCTACAATCTTCAATAACAAATCTAGAAAAATTGAAAACTCATATAAGACCTCGCTTTCGGGACAATACATCGATAAAATAGTTACAACTACTACTGGTCACACTCATATTATATCGGTTAATTTTAAACCAGGTGGTATGTACGCAATTTTTGGAATACCTCAATTATATTTTGAATCGGACAATATTAACCTTGCAGATATAGAATTCATTGAGAGCGAAAATCTTTGGGATGAATTAATGAATTTAAATTCAACAAACAAAAGAATTGAATGTATTGAGAAATACCTGATAAAGCAATATCGAAAAAAGGCCCAGCCAATTGTTGAAATGAACTATGCTGCTAATTTAATAAGGGTTCGTAATGGAAACATTCTGATTAGAGAATTAGCAAAGGAACTAAGGATGTCAATCAGAACGTTTAACCGAAGATTTAGAACACAAGTTGGAATAACCCCTAAACAGTATTCTGAGGTAATAAGGTTAAACTGCATATGTAACGACTTAATACACTCCAATTCTTCTGATTTGCTTTATTTAGCAACTAAATATGGGTATTACGACTCCTCTCATCTAATTAATAGTTTCAAGAAATTTTTATTTATTACACCTAAGGAATTAATTGATTACAAACTACCTAATGGCGACTATACCGAAAAAATTACAATAATCGATCAATAATTGCTGAATTAAAGGAAATACAAATTACTTTGAGCTATATTTAGTGCTAAAATCTAGGTGAACTATAGAGCAGTATGGAACTTTCTTTACTAAAGGATATTGTCATAATTTTCGCCCTTTCGACCCTTGTAAATCTTATTTTCACAAGAATTAAGATTCCAACTGTTGTTGGATACTTAATGACAGGAATTATTGCAGGTCCTCACCTACTGGGTCTGGTTCATACTGAGCATCAAATTGAATTACTTGCAGAAATTGGCGTGATACTTCTCCTTTTTACCATTGGCATGGAGTTCTCGCTCAAACATCTTCTTAAAATTAGGCGCATTGTTTTTTTTGGAGGATTAATTCAGGTTACCCTTACAGCGGGGATTTTCTACTTAGTCTCCACGTTCTATGATCTCGACTGGCATTCTGGGCTTTTTATTGGGTTTTTAGTAGCTCTCAGTAGTTCAGCGCTTGTACTGAAGCTATTACAGGAGCGTTCCGAATTAACATCAAACTACGGGCGTACAACACTTGGAATACTTATTTTTCAGGATTTAATGCTTGTTCCCCTACTCCTTTTTACAAATTTACTTGGCAATAAGGAGGTTGATTTATCAAGAGAATTTATTGTGTTATCAATTAAAGCAGTTATAATAATAGGAGTTGTTTATGCCGGCAACAAATGGCTTTTCCCAAAACTATTACATCATATTGCGCTAAGTAAAAATCAGGAGCTTTTCCTGATGAGTATTTTACTAATATGCCTTTCAGTTGCACTTCTTACCTCGCAAATGGGAATGTCGCTTGCGTTTGGGGCATTCCTTGCGGGTTTAATGATTTCGGAGTCGCACTATAGCCACAACGCCTTCTCCAACCTTATCCCATTCAAGGACACCTTCACCAGCTTCTTCTTTGTATCGATTGGTATGCTGTTGGATTTAGGTTTTGTAATTGATAATTTTCCAATTGTTCTTCTTAGTGTATTCCTTGTTATTTCAATAAAATCGATAATTGGAGCGTTTACAGGATTTATCCTAGGTCATACTTTCCGAGGATTTGTGGTAATTGGTATTGCACTTAGCCAGGTTGGTGAGTTCTCGTTTATTCTGGCAAAAATTGGCGTAAACAATTCCATTATCACAAACTATTACTACCAATTATTCTTGGCAGTAGCAGTAATTACAATGGCTTTAGCCCCATTTTTGATGAGAGTATCGCTTCCTTTTGCAAACCTGCTACTCAAATTTAACCTCCCCAAGTTTTTAGTTGATGGACTATTCCCTCTCAAGGAGATGGAGATTCCGAACTTTAAAAACCATTTGGTGATAATAGGTAAAGATGCCAGTGCGCTTAAATTATCGAAAATGGCAAAAAACAGCAATATTCAGCATATTTCCATAATATTCGATCCGCTCACGGCAAAGGAGAAAATTGATAGCGGCGACACTGTTATCTACGGAGATGCAGTAAATGAACCCATTCTAATGAAAGCGCATGTAGACATGGCCAATGTGGTGGTTGTTTCCGTGGGTAGTCTTATTCCTTGTATGGCAATTATTGAGAGAGTTAGAAGTATCAATAAGAAGGTGTACATTATTGCCCGCACTAAGTATATTGCTAATGTTAAGCAGCTATATGAAATTGGCGCAAATCAGGTTTTTCCAGAAAAGTTTGAAATTGCCATAGATCTTTTCAACAGGATTCTTGTAAACAAACTTTACCCTCATAGGGAAGTTAACCGAATCTTAACTCATATACGAAGCGCAAATCTTGGTGTTTACTCGGAAATGGACATTGTTAATCAGCCCACAATTCTCGATGAGCTACCAAATATGAATATCACCGCAATAAAAGTTGATTCAAACTCGCAACTCGATGGTGTTAGCCTTGCAAACAGCCAACTTCGCAACAAAACTGGGGTAACACTGCTTGCGATTAAGCGGGGCAACGAAATTATTGAACACCCATCGCCAACAACAATGTTCACAGGAAACGATATTGTTTACGTTCTTGGAAATCCGGAACAGGTGAACATGGCCATTGAACAATTCACAAAAGAAGAAGCCAACTAAACAGTTGGCCCTTCTCCTTTATAAAGTTTAACGCCTACGGCATTAAGTCCCTTCAATCCACGTTCGGTTTCAAAGGTAACCTTGTCGCCTTCCTGTATATCGTCCAAAAAGTTATTGATGTGGACAAAAATACTGTCGTTATTGTTAATATCTCTGATAAATCCGAATCCTTTAGACTTATTGAAATTGGTTAAAACGCCTATGCGTTCAGTAACAATTGGCGCTAAATCGTCCTGCTTTGCCACACCAATTTGAATATCCTCTACGTTAATTTTTTCCTTTTTGCTGGGATCGGGCGGAGTATCGGTAATATTTCCGAACTCATCAACGTAAGCAATCATATCATCCAGACTCTTTCCACCCTTGTTTGCCTTACGCTCCTCTTTCTTTTGAAGTTTGTCCTGCTGTTTTTTTATTCGTTTTTTCTCATTTTCACGTTTGTTGAACGATTCCTGCGATCTTCCCATACTTTACTTAAATTGTTAGTTGATAAATTAATACCGGGAAAAATGTAAAAATAGACTTAAACTAAACGAATAAATACGAAGAACTACAGGCTAATTGCAGACTATGAATTCAGTGCGTTCATTTTTCCCTTGTGGCAAAGATACATAAAAATAACCGATACCACAATAAAGCATCAAATGCACCAAACTATTTACTCAACAACCTCCATCACAACCCTAAATCCAACAAAAGGGCTTGGGGCTTTGTAGTCCTGACTTTTATTGATATGGCTCTCCTCCTGCGTATTTCCCCAGCCACCGCCTTTAACCTTATCGTCGCTAGTTTGCTCGGCTACGTTGCCAATAATATCGAAAAGACCTAATTTATTGGGCTTAAAACTACCTACTACCGCGGCAAAAGGTGAACCATCAAAAAAAGAGTCCAAATGATTCTTTGAGTAATCAAAAATTACAAGGTTGGCCAGTGGTATAACTTTGCCTTTCTTATCCAGATAGTAAGGAACTGCATTATCCCAAGGTAGCGGTATTCCGGGTAGCGGGCTTGCAAACTCCAACCACTCCTTCTCGTTAGGTAATCGAAACTTAACCTTTCCGAATTTCTTCTCCTTTAAAGTGGAATACTGCGCTGTAAGCCATTCGCAGTATTTATCCATAGCCTCTTTACTAACATTTACAACAGGATGCTTACCATATGCAGGATGTGCGTGGTAATCCCTTTCGAATGGGGAGTTATATGCATACGTAAAACCCTTTGTCCAAAGAGCAGAATCGGGTTTTAGCGCTTGGTAATCCTCAGCCTTAAGTGTTGGGTAAACACTCTGCAAAAACGTCTTGTACTCCTTATTGGTAACCTCGTAGGCCGATACATAAAGGTTATTGGAGAATTTTACATAGTTATCCTCGTTAATAACAGGTTTGCTCTTCTGCGCATTGGATGCTAGGCAAACAGAAAGTAGTAAAGCTAGGGTTAATGTCTGTTTCATAGGTTTAGTTTTCTGGTAAAAACGTATTTTATTGTAGTTTATTTTAAAAGTAGTAATTCTGAATCGATTTGGCAAATTGCAAAAGCATTGGTTAATAATTGCGATTTATCTGGAATTTCATAGGGTCTGAGAGCAGTATTTTAGGTGCAACGAAATCTAAGAATTAGCC
>WBUV01000229.1 GCA_008933525.1 Bacteroidales bacterium
ATTGTATACAAACATTATAAAGAAAAGGCCAATAAGGAAGAAGGCTATTCCTATCTGTTTTGTCTTATAACTGCTAATGCTTTTATATTTGCCAATTAACATTAAATCCTCAGGACCTCCCTTTCGATGGTTGAAGTTCGAAACTTGAAGTACTAGTTCGGCGGTTCTGTTTTTAGTAAAGAAAATTATAGTATTTCTTTTCCACGAGGGGACTTCCTCTTTTAGATTACGCCCAACTTTTCCGCTCTCCACGGCATTTCCGTTTATCCAAAGTTTATAAGCGCAATCAAATTCGTTTATTTTTATGGAGTAGAAATCCTCATCGGGGAATACCATTTTTAATCGGAAAGTTGCATAGCCATCTCCTTTTAGTTTAACACTTTCAATGTTATAGCCATTCCAAATGTTGGGTAACTTTATGTAACCAGTTAAACTCTCGGGTGTAGAATCTGTGAAGTTGTCTGGAGTTAATAGCTGGTTCCAGTAGAATTCGTAATCGCCTGCAAGGCCAATGAGTTTTGTTTTATTAAAATCAACATCAGTAAAATCAATTTGCCCTTTGGAGTGCTTAGTTGGAAAAGTTGTGTTTTCTTCAAGTTCAACAAGGGTAAGTTGTAGAATGAATATTGAGGCTACTACTATGAATAACCCAAAGAAAATGATGGGTATTTTTGATTTTGTCATTTAGTAAAGTCTAAGGCAAATTTGAACTAAAATTAATCATATTTCAGTCAAATAAAAAGCCCCCAAAATTTTGGGGGCTTATGTTTAGGTTGGAATGTAATGTTAACTTGTTGGGCCTGTATCGGTTTTGGCCTCTATTGTAGCCTGAATAGTCGACGATACATTTGAAAGGAAATTATATCCAGTTTTGCTCTCAATAAAATCAACGGTGGTGCGGTAGTAGCCCCACGCTTGGTTGCTTACAGTTTGTGTGTTTGGCATCCAAACTGCAATAACACGGGTCGATGAGGTTATTCTAGTTACATCGCTTGAACCAACAGGTAGTACTACAATAATTTTCCATACATACGAAGGGACAACAATACTTTTACTTGAGATAGTATTGTATGTTCCATTCGAACCTGTTCCACCTTGTCCGTAAGGTCCCGATATAATGTAAAGTTCATTCCCTGCATTAATCAAGGTTCTGCAATAGTTCTCTAGGTTAGCCCAGGTTATTTGGTTGTTTTTGGGTGCTTGAGGAATCATGTTGGTCATTAGGAATGTTGCAGAGTTGTCGGTAGTCGATCCTGTGCGGTCGGCACTTGGGCACATATGTCCACGGTCGAAACCTGATCCGCTATAGTCGGTTCCGCCAACTTTTACCCAACTCGATGGAAGTGCTGCATCAGCTCTAAAATCATCTTGGCGGGCAGCAGAACCAATCCAAGCAGTGCTAAGGTGCCACGATACCCAGTTGCAAGTTTTCTTGCTGTTATTGTACGACATTGTGTACTGGGTTTTGGTCATCAGGTAGTTGTTGGCGTTGGATGTGCTTGTTGTTGCACCCGATGGGTTACCTAATGCCATGTTGTTGTCGCGGGTTGCGGTAGCTTTTTGCATGCCACTCTCAACTTGAGCATTGGTTAGGTCATTGTTTACAATTGGCTCTTCCTTTTCGCAGGAAACCAAAATACCCATAGCAAGGATAGATGCTACAAGCAATAGTTTTGTGGTTAGTTGTTTAATTCTCATAGAAAATTAGTTTTAGGTTGGTGCGTTAAATGTAAGGAGATGAATTAATAAAGGTTATAGTGATTGTGTTTTATTTTCGTTAACTTTTTATGATGATTGAGAACAAATCAATGTTAATCTCTAAATAATATTTCTTTTTGCTACCTGCCGAGTAGTTATTGTGAATGTTATCTTAGTGCCATGGAGGATTTGCCGTGCTGGGTTTTTAACGTATATTAACACTGTTTTTTATTGTTGTTGATAAGTTCGTTTACAAGTTTTTTTGATGGTTTGGAATGCTTGTTGTTATGATGATTAAAACAATTCCTATGAGTAAACTTTTAATATTAATAGTTATAGGATTTACCTTTTCCTGTAAGTCCCATAATCAAGAGGTTCAAAAAGACAATCGGAAAATTGATAGTCTTATTACCGTAATAAATGAGTTAAACAATAAGGTAACAAAAATGGATTCTGCTTTGCAATCCAAGAATACATTTGTTTCTAAGGTTGAAGTTTTGAAGGATAGCACTAGCCAAATAACGAATAAAAGTATAACTAAAATCAAGAAACCAAAACCTGTGATTAAGCCTAAAGTCGAATTAAAGCCTTTAAACGATACTGTTCTATATTTTTTTGATGATGGGCGTATTTCCGTAAAGGTGCTCCCTTTTGTTGATGGTCGTCAGTCAATTTTTATATTTAAGCCAAATGGTGATATCGCCTTTGAAACAGAAAATGTGCAGTTAAGTTACCATCTTAGTAATGATTTAAAGATCAGAGATGATGGGTCTTTGGAGTTGATAAAGTCAAGCATGAACCCTGGCGCAAGTTTGTACTGGTATGAGTCTGTTATTGGTTTCGATATCGACAATGAGCCACTATACAAGCAAACCTCCCGTCATCCTTACGAGAGTGTAAACGATGCTATGGGCGAAAAGTATCTTTGGAATAAATTGGAGCGTAAGTGGGTTAAGCAAGAAATAATTATTGAGACCAATATGCCAAAATAGATTGCTAAGTCTTAAGGCGATATTTTACATTTTAACTTTTCCAATTAACATCTATTTTTTTTGCAAAAATTAATGTAGGTTTGTATTTGTGTTCATTTTGAACCAAAAACTCTTTTCATTGATGCTAAAACTCTGAATTATGCAAAGGATAATTCTTACTCTGTTAGTTCTACTCTCGACTATAATTGTTTATGGTCAAAACGCAACCGATAAGAAGAAACAAATGGGTCCGTTCCCAAAGGATTGGGTTTTAGTGGAGAAGGGAGGCCTTTATGGCTTTATTTCAAGTGAAGGTAAGGAGATAATCAAGCCGCAGTATACAAGAGTATCTGCTTTCGACGAGGTTCAACGTGGTTGGGCTCAAGTTGAAAAAGATGGATTTATGGGATTTATCTCAATAGAAGGAAAGGAAATAATAAAACCACAATACACAAAAATTCATCCTTTTGGAGAGTTACAGCGTGGATGGGCATTGGTTGAAGTTAATGGTTTGTATGGCTTTATTTCGAATGAGGGTCGCGAGATGATAAGTCCAGTCTATAGCAAAATACATCCTTTTGGTGAACATTACAAAAATCTTGCATTGGTTGAGAAGGATGGTCTTTTTGGCTTTATTTCCGTTGATGGTAAAGAGGTTACAAAACCCCAATACCAAAAAATTGGTGCTTTCGGAGAGTTTCAGAAGGATTGGGCATTGGTAGAGAAGGAAGGTCTTATGGGTTTTATAAATGGCGAAGGCAAGGAAATCATCAAACCACAGTATAATAAAGTATCTCCATTTGGTGAGTATGCTAAGGGTTGGGCTTTGGTTCAGAAGGATAGATTCTTAGGATTTATCTCTTTTGAGGGTAAAGAGATTATTAAGCCTCAATACGATCAAATAAAACCTTTTGGTCAATTCCAGAAGGATTGGGCTATGGTTCAAAAGGACGGCCTTTGGGGATTTATTTCGTTGGATGGGAAAGAGGTTGTAAAACCTAAATACGAGAAAATAAACTTTGGCGATTCGCTTAACAATAAATTTGGCAAACAACCTGTAGCAGTTGAAGGAAATTAGTCTGCGATTAATCATTTTAAAAATTATTATCCCCGGTTCTTTATCGGGGATTTTTTTATAACTAATCCTTACAAAATTAGGCAGATTAGATTGTTTCTTTACCAATAACTTAATAACCATTAACTAATAACTTATTCATAAAGCTATTGTTTAAATAAAAAGTATCGTTATATTTGCACCATTCAAAATACTATTCTTTTAGTGAAAGGATAGATTTATAGAGAAGAGCGGAGAGAACAGGCTCAATGAACCTCTAGCAACCTGCTACTAAAAGCAAGGTGCTAAAACCTGACCCGAAAGGGTAATTATAACTCTAAACTAAACGTTATGCTGAGTTTAAACATTACAGGTTCAATTCTTGCAACGGGTTATTACACCTGTTTGTCGTTACTTATTTACAACCAGTTCAGAGGTACTTCTCGAATGCGCCGCTTCGGTCGAATGCGGTAGATAATCAGTTACAATCCTTACGGATTTAACCTATCGCGTTGCGGGCAACGCGAGGGTGCTTGATGCATAGCATCAAAATGAATTTCGAACATCGATTAACGAATTAAGAATTTCGAATTCACTTCATTATTCGAATATCAACATTCCTTGTTCAACATTAAAAATTATAGAAATGTCACAAACATATCATTTCGATACCCTGCAGGTTCATGCAGGCCAATGGGTGGATGGCGAAACGCTGTCGAGGGCTGTACCCATCCATCAAACTACATCGTATTTATTTAAAGACTCGGAGCATGGGGCTAACTTATTTGCTCTTAAAGAGTTTGGTCATATTTACACTCGCCTTAGTAATCCAACCACCGATGTGTTGGAGAAGCGCTTGGCTGCATTGGAGGGAGGAAAAGCTGCCTTGGTTGTTTCCTCAGGGCATGCTGCGCAGTTTATTGCATTAAGCAATATCCTTTGTGCTGGCGATAATTTTGTTTCGTCGCCTTACTTATATGGCGGTAGCCATAATCAGTTTAAGGTGGCTTTTAAACGCTTAGGGATTGAGGCCCGTTTTGCTATGGGTTTAAATCCTAGCGATTTTGAGCCATTTATCGATGAGAATACCAAGGCTATTTATCTAGAAACAATTGGCAATCCCAGTTTCTGTGTGCCAGATTTTGAGGCGTTTGCCCGATTGGCCAATCAGTACGCAATCCCATTAATTGTTGATAATACTTTTGCCGGTGCAGGGTATTTATGTAAACCAATTGAGCACGGTGCCAACATTGTGGTTGAATCAATTACCAAATGGGTTGGTGGGCACGGAACAAGTATGGGCGGTGCTATTATTGACGGTGGAAACTTTAATTGGGGCAATGGGAAGTTTCCTCAGTTCACAGAGCCATCGGAGGGCTATCACGGGTTAGTGTTTTGGGATTCATTTGGCGATAAAAGCCAATTCGGAAACATTGCTTTCGCAATAAGGGCGAGGGTTGAAGGTTTAAGGGATTTTGGCCCTGCAATAAGTCCATTCAATTCATTCCTGCTTATACAAGGTTTAGAAACTTTATCGTTAAGAATGGAACGTCACTGTGGCAACGCATTGGCATTGGCCCGGTGGCTAGAGAATCATCCAAAGGTTGAGGGTGTTAGCTATCCAGGATTGGAGAGCAGCCCTTACTATCTTGTTGCATCAAAGTATTTGCGCAATGGTTATGGTGGTGTGCTTTCGTTTACAATAAAGGGTGATGGAAATCAAACCACAAAGTTTGTGGATAGTCTAAAGCTTGTTAGCCACTTAGCCAATGTTGGCGATGCCAAAACACTAATAATTCAACCTTCAGCAACTACTCACCAGCAATTGTCGGCAGAGGAGCAGCTAGCGGCAGGTGTAAAGCCAAATCTTTTAAGGGTTTCGGTTGGAATTGAGTATATTGGCGATATAATTGCCGATTTTGAGCAAGCATTGAATGCAATTAATGCCTAAAAATCTAAAGTGCCTAGAATCT